>NZ_LUNF01000302.1:0-3924 GCF_001626145.1 Aeromicrobium sp. REDSEA-S32_B7 | reverse complement strand
CGGGGCCGCCGAGGCCGAAGCCGATCAGCCCGTCCCCGGCGTGGCGCAGGGCGAAGTCGAGCGTGGCGTCGGCCGCGGGGATGCCGGACTCCCCGGGGATGTCGTAGATCCAGCGCAGCACCAGCCCGAAGTCGCGCTCGGCGGCGACCCGGGCGTCCTCCAGGGCCTCGGTGTAGGCCTCGATCGGCATCCCGACGCCGTCCTCGTGGGGGCGCACGGAGGTGTAGGGGGTGCAGGTGAGCTCGGCGTAGCGCAGCGACTGCTCGGTCGCCATCTCGCGGGCCACCTCGTAGGTCAGCACCCGCACGTCCTCGGGGGTGCGCACCAGGTCGACGACGGCGAGGTAGACCTCGATGAAGTGCGCGAAGTCGCGGAACTCGAAGAAGCGGCGCAGCTCCTCGGGGTCGTCCGGCACGGTGCCGGGGTGGCGCCGAGCGAGCTCGGAGACGATGCGCGGGGAGGCCGAGCCGACGTGGTGGACGTGCAGCTCGGCCTTCGGCAGGCCGGCGATGAAGGCGGGGTCGACGGGCACGCGGATCAGGCCGTCGCCTCGAGCACGGCGTCGAGGATGTCCTGCGGCTGGCCCTGGACGACCTCGCCGTCGAGGATCACCGTCGGGGTGCCCTGCACACCGGCCTGGATCGCGGCAGCCGTGGCGTCGTCGACCCAGTCGCGCATGGTCACCTCGAGGATGCCCTCGGAGACCGCGTCCTCCTCGGCACCCGCCTCGACCGCGAGGTCGAGCAGTTGAAGGGGCGGTACTCCACCAGCAGCTCGCCCTCCTCGGCGAGGCGCTCGAAGTCGTCGCGGGTCGCGGCCTCGAGCTCGCCGCAGAACGGGCAGAGGAAGTCCTCGTAGACGACCACCGTGTGCGGGGCGTCGGAGTCGCCGACCGTCACGCCGTGCTCGCTGGCACCCGCGGGGGCCGCCGAGACGTCGGTGCTGGTGTCGAGGGCCCGGGTGAGGAGGAACCCGGCCAGGACGACCAGCGCCATGCCGGCGGCCACGATCGTGGCCATCCGGATCGTGCGGCGCCGCTCGGCACGCTGCTGGGCGGCGCGGGCCTCGGCGGCACGGGCCGCGCGGTCCTCGGCACGGTTCTTCTTCGACATGGTTCTCCTCAGCTCTCCAGCGGCGTACGACGGAACAGCACGTGGTCCAGGGCCCACCTGCCCCGGTGGCCGACGGTCGCCACGAACAGCGACCCTGCCAGCAGGGCGACGTCGCGGGCGATCTCCCAGGGGTACTTCTCGGCGGCGTCGGGGTCGTAGCCCCCACCTCCGAAGCACCCGCAGTCGATGGTCAGCCCGCGCGCCCAGGCGCTCGCGATCCCGATGATGAAGGCGACGAACAGGACCGCCGATGCCACCGCCATCGTGCGCGTCAGCAGATCGCCTCGGGCAGCAGCCGGTAGGCGCGCACGGCCTGCACGCTCGACGCGGGGTCAGGGATCTTCAGGGCCCCGGCGACGATCCAGACGCCGCCGACGACGAGCCTGGTGACCAGCACCAGCCAGCCCACGACACGTCCCTCCACGCCACCGAGCCTAGGGGGACGGTCTGAGGGGCGGCTGAGAGGCCGCTGGTGCGGCCGGAGCCCCCGCCGCGGCCGACGCGTAGGGTGTCGATCCATGACGGACCGACTCGTGTGGATCGACTGCGAGATGACCGGCCTGGACCTCGGGGCCGACGCCCTGATCGAGGTCGCGGCACTGGTCACCGACTTCGAGCTGAACGTGCTCGGTGACGGCGTGGACGTCATCATCAAGCCGCCGGACGCCGCCCTGGAGCAGATGGTGCCGTTCGTGCGGGAGATGCACGAGAAGTCCGGGCTGCTCGAGGAGCTCGCCGACGGCGTCGACATGGCCGCCGCCGAGCGGCAGGTGCTCGACTACATCCGCACCCACTGCCCCGACGGCAGCCGCCCGCCGCTGGCCGGCAACACCGTCGCCACCGACCGGGCCTTCCTGGCCCGCGACATGGCCACGCTCGAGGGGTTCCTGCACTACCGGATCGTCGACGTCTCCTCGATCAAGGAGCTCTCGCGCCGCTGGTTCCCCCGGGCCTACTACGCCGCTCCCGAGAAGCGGGGCAACCACCGCGCCCTGGCCGACATCCAGGAGAGCATCGAGGAGCTGCGCTACTACCGCGAGGCGGTCTTCGTGCCGCAGCCCGGCCCCGACTCCGACACCGCCCGCGAGATCGCCGGTCGGCACGGCGGATCCCTCACGGGACTGACCGGTGAGACCCCCGCAGCGCAGGGCGCGGCCTCGGATTCGGCGCCCGCGTCCTAGTCCCCTACACTCGTCCCCGGTCCGGCTCCGCCGGGTCCGTGGTGGGCGTAGCTCAGCTGGTAGAGCATCGCGTTGTGGTCGCGAGGGTCGCGGGTTCAAGCCCCGTCGCTCACCCCACGAGCACGAGCCCCTGACCTCCTGGTCAGGGGCTCGTCGCATCTGCGCCGTGTCTCCGCAGCCCCTCCCCCGTCCGCGGGGCTCGCTAGGGTCGCCCCATGGCAGCAGCCGACCGGTCCCCCGCGCCCGAGGTGCGCCTCGAGCGGCGGACGTCGCAGGACCCGCAGGTCCTGGCCCTGGTGGGCCGCTACGTCGCCGAGCTCGACGAGCGCTTCCCGGGAGGGTTCGCCGTCTCCGGTCCCGACGACCTCGTCGATCCCGGAGGGCACTACCTGCTCGCGACGGCCGACGGCGCACCCGCCGCGGTGGGCGGCGTCCGCGCGGTCGCGAGCCCCGAGGGAGCCGCCGAGGTCAAGCGGATGTGGGTCGACCCGGCGTACCGCGGCCTGGGGCTCGGGCGACGGATGCTCACCGCCCTGGAGGACCTCGCCGTCGAGCTCGGGCACCGCACGGTCGTGCTGGACACGAACCGCACGCTCGGCGAGGCGCTGTCGATGTACGCCGCCGCGGGCTACCGCGAGGTCGAGCGCTACAACGACAACCCCTACGCCGAGGCGTTCTTCCGCAAGGAGCTGTGACGCGCCTGCGGTCGGGCCGGGCTCAGCCGGGGATCTGCCCGAACGAGCCGCGCTGGAAGTCCTGGTAGGCCTCGAGCACCTCGGCCTTGGTGTTCATCACGAACGGCCCGGCCCACGCCAGCGGCTCGCGGATCGGCTGCCCGCCCACGATGATCACGTCCATCCGGGGGCTGCGGCTCTCCTGCGTGCCGTCGGCGGCCAGCGTGAGGTAGTCACCGGCGCCCATCGCGGCCGCCTGGCCGGTGCGGATCGGGCGTCCGTCGGTGCCTACGGCGCCCTGGCCGTTGAGCACGTAGACCAGCGCGTTGTGCTCGACCTCCCAGGGCAGCTCGAGCCGCGCGCCGGGCTCGAGGGTGGCGTGCACCAGCGTCATCGGGGTGTACGTCGACCCCGGCCCCGCGTGACCGTCGACCGAGCCCGCGATGACGCGGACCAGCGCGCCCGCGTCGGGGGTGCTGAGCAGCTGGACCTCGCCGGATCGGATGTCCTGGTACTTCGGGGCGCTCATCTTGGCGTCGCGCGGGAGGTTCACCCACAGCTGGATGCCGTGGAAGAGACCGCCCTGGGTAACCATCCACTCCGGCGGGGCCTCGATGTGCAGCAGGCCGCTGCCCGCGGTCATCCACTGGGTGTCCCCGTTGGTGATGGTCCCGCCGCCGCCGTGGGAGTCCTGGTGGTCGAAGGTGCCGTCGATGATGTAGGTGACGGTCTCGAAGCCACGGTGCGGGTGCCAGGAGGTGCCCTTGGGCTCGCCGGGCGCGTACTCCACCTCACCCATCTGGTCCATCATGATGAACGGGTCCAGGGCGCGCAGGTCGAGGCCGGCGAAGGCCCGGCGCACCGGGAAGCCCTCCCCCTCGTAGCCCTGGGGTGCGGTGGTCAGCTGCCAGACCGGGCGCGGCTGGTCACCGAGGCCGGGGGTGCGCAGGCGGGGCA
>NZ_LUNF01000301.1:0-8873 GCF_001626145.1 Aeromicrobium sp. REDSEA-S32_B7 | reverse complement strand
GTCGGGCATTGGCTTCACCATCTCGCTGCTCATCGTCGGCATCGCGATCGACGACCCTGCCGCGCAGGACGAGGCCAGGGTCGGCGTGCTCGCAGCGTCCGTGCTCGCCTTCGTGCTCGGCGCCGCCGTGCTGCGCGCGCTCGACTCCCGGCGTCCCGTCGTGCCACCGGGCACCGTCCTGCTCCGCCCGTTCGACCCGCGCCGCGACCACTACAAGGGGCCGGCCGACGCACCGCTCGTGCTCGTCGAGTACGGCGACTTCGAGTGCCCGTTCTGCAGCCGGGCCACCGGCATGGTCGACGAGGTCATCGAGCACTTCGGTCGCGACGTCGTCTGGGTGTGGCGGCCCCTGCCGCTCCACCAGCACCACCCGCACGCCGAGCTCGCGGCTCGCGCCTACGAGGCGGCGCACCTCCAGGGCCGGCACTTCGACTACGCGCGGCTGCTCTGGGCCCACCAGGACCAGCTCGAGCGGCTCGACCTCCTGCGCTACGCCGACGAGATCGGGCTCGACCTCGTGCGGTTCGAGGCCGACCTCGACGCCGACGACGTGCTGCGGCGGGTGCGCGAGGACGAGGACGACGCCGACCTGATGGACGTCGCGGCGACCCCGACGTTCTTCATCGGCACCGAGAGGTACGACGGTCAGTGGGACGCACCGACCCTCATCGCCGCGCTCGACGCTCGACGCCCTACGCCTGACGCCCTCAGGTCCTGCGCGTCGCGGGCCCGGGACGCGAAGAAGCCCGGTCACCGCTCACGCGGTCGACCGGGCTTCTCGCAGTGCGTGCGAGGGGGACGTCACTTCTTGAAGGCGTCCTTGATGTCCTCGCCGGTGTTCTTCAGCGAACCCTTGGTCTGGTCCTTCTGGCCCTCGGCCTGCAGGTCCTTGTCGTCGGTGGCCTTGCCCACGGCCTCCTTGACCTCGCCGGTGACCTTCTCAGCGGTGTTCTTCGCCTTGTCGATGAAGCTCATGGTGATCCTCCTTGGATCGGTGGGGTGACAACTAAAACGCTACGGCGGCTGCAGGGGTCGGCAACTCGAAGTGACGGTGCCGCCGAACTCCTCAGAGAGTTCTCAGTACCCCCCGGCCGGCTCACTTGTTGAAGGCGTCCTTGATGTCCTCGCCGGTGTTCTTCAGCGAACCCTTCGTCTGGTCCTTCTGGCCCTCGGCCTGCAGGTCCTTGTCGTCGGTGGCCTTGCCCACGGCCTCCTTGACCTCGCCAGCAACCTTCTCGGCGGTGTTCTTGGCCTTGTCGATGAAGCTCATGTCGTCCTCCTGAGTGGGTAGGTGAGGAGCCGAACCGTTCGGCTTACGTTGTAAACCTTACGCCGTAAGCCGAGCGCCGCAACGCGACCTGGTGAGACGTCCGTCACGACGCGGAGCGACGCCCGGACGTCCGTCGCCCGACGTCATTCCGCCAGGCGCGAGGCGATCCCGTCGAGCATCTCGGCCAGCGCCCGCTCGAACTCCTCGGCGTAGCGGTCGGCGGCGAGCCGGGCGGCATGCCGATGGATCGTCGGATAGGTCTCCTCGTCGACCATGCCCGCGGGGTCGATCACCTGCTCCGGCGTCGACGCCTCCGCCACGGCGTCCTGCTGGTCGGCGTCGCGGGTCGGCGACAGGCCGCCAGGGACCGCCTCCGACGCGTCGGCCCCCGCGCCGAACGACCCGTCGCCGTCCTTCGGGTCGCGCAGGGTGCGCGCACCCGTCTCCATCAGCAGGTAGCCGAGCAGGAAGCTGTTGAACGAGCGGTAGGCGAACACGACCTCCTCGTCGTCGAACCCCTCCGCCTCCAGCGCCTCGAGGACCGACTCGATCCACGCCAGCGAACGCAGGGGCGGGTTGATCCACGGAGCCTCCGACGGGCGCGTGGCCACCACCGGGAAGGCGTGAGGATGGGCCAGGGCGTAGCGGCGCACACCGCGCGCCAGGCGCTCCAGGTAGTCGCGCCAGCCGTGCTCGGCCGTCCGCAGCACCTCGGGGTCGGCGTCCAGCTCGGCGACCACCAGGTCGACGACGGCGTCGAGCAGGTCGTCGCGCGTGCCGACGTGCTTGTACAAGCTCATCGCCTCGACGCCGAGCCGCTTGCCGATCGCCCGCATCGAGGCGGAACCCACGCCCTCCTCGTCGATCAGCTGCAGCGCAGCCTCGGCGATCGTGCGGCGCGAGAGCGTGCCGCGCCGAGAGGACGTCGAGGGCATGGGGGGATCGTGCCACGGCGCAGTGGGACCGACGACCCGAGCATCGGGACAGGAGCACGACAGGGTCCCGGCGGAACACTCCGCTGGTCGAGTAGTCAGGACGGCGAGCGCCAGCGAGCTCGTCCTGACGTATCGAGACCACCCGGCAACAGCCCAGCGCGGGCCAACCCCCAGCGACGGCGTGGAGTGGTCTCGATACGCCCGGAGCACGCTCCTTCGTCGCGGCTCCGCGCTACTCGACCAACGAGACCTCCCGCTGGTCGAGTAGAGGCCACGCGCGACGAAGGAGCGCCGTGGCCGCGTATCGAGACCACCCGGCAACAGCCCAGCGCGAGCCAACCCCTAGCGACCGCTCGGAGTGGTCTCGACCTCCGCCAGCTCCTCCGTCGCGGCGTCGACTACTCGACCAGCGAGCCCCTTCCGCTGGTCGAGTAGCGGCATGGGCGACGAAGGAGCTCCGTGCCGCGTATCGAGACAACTCGGCAACGGATCAGCGCGGGCCAAACCCCAGCGACCGCCTGAAGTGGTCTCGATACGCCCGAACGAGCTCCTCCGTCGCCGGCCGGCCTACTCGACCAGCGGATCGCTCCGCGGGCCGGGCGCACGACGCCCCCGCGACCAGGGGGTCGCGGGGGCGTCGGTGGCGGCAGGTCAGACGCTGAGCGAGCCGAGGACCTCGTTGAGGGTGCTCGAGGGACGCATGACCTTCTCGGCCTTCTCGTCCGACGGACGGTAGTAGCCGCCGATGTCGGCGGGCGATCCCTGGACGGCGAGCAGCTCGTCGACGATCGTCTGCTCGTTGCCGCGCAGCGCACCCGCGACGTCGGCGAACGCGGACGCCAGCTCGGCGTCCTCGGTCTGCTTCGCCAGCTCCTCGGCCCAGTAGAGGGCGAGGTAGAAGTGGCTGCCGCGGTTGTCGATCGTGCCGAGCTTGCGGCCCGGCGAGCGGTTCTCGTCGAGGAAGGTGCCGGTGGCGCGGTCGAGCGTGTCGGCGAGCACCTGGGCGCGCGCGTTGCCGGCCGTGGTGGCCAGGTGCTCGAAGCTCGCCGCCAGCGCGAAGAACTCGCCGAGGCTGTCCCAGCGCAGGTAGTTCTCCTTGACGAGCTGCTGCACGTGCTTCGGCGCGGAACCGCCCGCACCGGTCTCGAACAGTCCACCGCCGTTGATCAGCGGGACGACGGAGAGCATCTTCGCGCTCGTGCCCAGCTCCAGGATCGGGAACAGGTCGGTGTTGTAGTCGCGCAGCACGTTGCCGGTGACGCTGATGGTGTCCTCGCCGCGACGGATGCGCTCCACCGAGTAGGTGGTCGCCTCGGCCGGCGCCATGATCTCGATCGTGAGGCCGTCGGTGTCGAGCTCGGGCAGGTAGGCGTTGACCTTGGCGATGAGGTTCGCGTCGTGGGCGCGGGTCTCGTCGAGCCAGAAGATCGCGGGGGCGCCGGTGGCGCGGGCCCGCGTGACGGCGAGCTCGATCCAGTTGCGGATCGGCACGTCCTTCGTCTGGCAGGCGCGCCAGATGTCGTGCGGCTCGACGTCGTGCTCGAGGAGCACGTCGCCGGAGGAGTCGACGACCTGCACCGTGCCGGCCGTCTCGATCTCGAAGGTCTTGTCGTGGCTGCCGTACTCCTCGGCCGCCTGCGCCATGAGGCCGACGTTGGGCACCGAGCCCATCGTGGTCGGGTCGTAGGCGCCGTGCGCCTTGCAGTCCTCGACGACGGCCTGGTAGACGCCGGCGTAGCTGGAGTCCGGGATGACGGCGAGGGTGTCGTGCTCCTGGCCGTCCGCGCCCCACATGTGGCCCGACGTGCGGATCATGGCGGGCATCGACGCGTCGACGATGACGTCGCTCGGCACGTGCAGGTTCGTGATGCCCTTGTCGGAGTCGACGTAGGCGAGGCGCGGTCCCTCGGCGAGGCGCTGCTCGAAGGCCGCCTTGATCTCGGCGCCGTTGTCGAGCGCGTCGAGACCGGAGAGGATGCCGCCCAGGCCGTCGTTGGCGCTGAGGCCGGCCGCAGCGAGGTCGTCGCCGTACTGCGCGAACACGTCGGCGAAGTAGGCGCGCACGACGTGGCCGAAGATGATCGGGTCGGAGACCTTCATCATGGTGGCCTTGAGGTGCACCGAGAACAGGACGTCGAGGTCCTGGGCGCGCTGGACCTGCTCGGCGAGGAAGGTGTCGAGGGCGGCGGCGCGCATGACGGTGGCGTCGACGACCTCGCCGGCGAGGACCTTCAGGCCGTCCTTGAGGACGGTGGTGCTGCCGTCGGTGGCGACGTGCTGGATGGTGAGGGTGTCGTCGGCGTCGAGGACGACGGACTTCTCGTTGGAGCGGAAGTCGTCGGCGCCCATGGTGGCGACCTCGGTCTTGGAGTCGCTGCTCCAGGCACCCATGGAGTGCGGGTTCTTGCGGGCGTAGGCCTTGACCGACGCGGGGGCGCGGCGGTCGGAGTTGCCCTCGCGGAGCACCGGGTTGACGGCGCTGCCCTTGACCTTGTCGTAGCGCGCCTTGGTGTCCTTCTCGGCGTCGCTGGTCGGGTTGTCCGGGTACGCGGGGAGGTCGAAGCCCTGCTCCTGCAGCTCCTTGACCGCGGCCTTGAGCTGCGGGATCGAGGCGCTGATGTTGGGCAGCTTGATGATGTTGGCCTCGGGCGTCTTGGCCAGCGCGCCGAGCTCGGCGAGCGCGTCGTCGACCTTCTGGTCGGCGGGGAGCACGTCGGCGAACGCGGCCAGGATGCGACCGGACAGCGAGATGTCGCGGGTCTCGACCTCGACGCCGGCCGTCGAGGCGAAGGCCTCGATGACGGGGAGGAACGAGTAGGTCGCCAGCAGCGGGGCCTCGTCGGTGTGCGTGTAGATGATCTTGGCCATCGCGGGCCACTCCTCAGGGTCGACCGAAAGTCTCTCGACCTCAAGATATCCCGTGCGAGCCGCGTCACCACATCGGCCCGGCGGGGGTGCCGTCGCGCGGTCGCGGGACTCGCGGATCCGGGAGACGGTGGGAGTGACACCGACGCCCGAGGAGTGAGCATGACGCACGAGATCCCCCAGCCCGACGACGGCACCGCCATCGCGACCGCGCCGACGCCCGAGGCGCAGAAGGGCTCGACGACGGAGACCGGCGCGCCTGCGGTCTCGGACCGCAACAGCCTGACGCTCGGCGCGGACGGCCCGATCCTCCTGCACGACCGTCACCTGCTGGAGCAGATGGCGCACTTCAACCGTGAGCGGGTCCCGGAGCGCAACGTGCACGCGAAGGGCTCGGGTGCGTTCGGCACGTTCGTGACGACGGAGGACGTGTCCGCGTACACGAAGGCGGCGCTGTTCCAGCCGGGCGTCGAGACCGAGATGCTGGCGCGGTTCTCGACCGTCGCGGGCGAGCAGGGATCCCCCGACACGTGGCGCGACCCGCGCGGCTTCGCGCTGAAGTTCTACACGACCGAGGGCAACTACAGCCTCGTCGGCAACAACACGCCCGTCTTCTTCGTGCGCGACACGATGAAGTTCCAGCACTTCATCCGCAGCCAGAAGCGGCGCGGCGCGAACGGTCTGCGCGACAACCACATGCAGTGGGACTTCTGGTCGCTGAACCCGGAGTCGGCGCACCAGGTGACGTACCTGATGGGCGACCGCGGCATCCCGCGCTCGTACCGGCACATGAACGGCTACGGCTCGCACACGTTCCTGTGGATCAACGCCGCCGGCGACAAGCACTGGGTGAAGTACCACTTCCACAGCCAGCAGGGCGTGCAGGGACTGACCGGTGAGAACGCCGACCGCATCGCGGGCCACGACGCCGACTTCCACCGGCGCGACCTGTTCGAGGCGATCGAGGCCGGCGACCACCCGTCGTGGCGCCTGTCGGTCCAGCTGATGCCGTACGAGGACGCGAAGACCTACCGGCTCAACCCGTTCGACCTCACGAAGGTGTGGCCGCACGAGGACTACCCCCTCGTCGAGGTGGGCACGATGACGCTGAACCGGAACCCGCAGAACTTCTTCGCCGAGATCGAGCAGGCGGCGTTCGAGCCGTCGGCGGTGGTGCCGGGCATCGGGTTCAGCCCCGACAAGATGCTGCTCGGTCGCGTCTTCTCCTACTCCGACACGCAGCGCTACCGGATCGGCCCGAACTACCACCAGCTGCCGGTGAACCGGCCGAAGAACGTGCAGCACCACAACACGTACACGTTCGACGGTCCGATGGCCTACGACCACAGCGGCGACCAGCCGGTGTACGCCCCGAACAGCGAGGGTCGTGGCTACAGCGACGAGGTGGGCGTGGTGGAGGACGGGTGGGAGGCCGACGGTCCGATGATCCGCCAGGCGTACACGCTGCGCCCGGACGACGACGACTTCAGCCAGGCCGGGGCCCTCGTGCGCGAGGTCTGGGACGACGCGCAGCGCGAGCGGTTCGTCGAGACGGTCGCCGGCCACCTGCTGGGCGGCGTGACCGGCGAGGTGCTGGAGCGGGCCCTGGACTACTGGCGCCACGTGGACGAGGCGACGGCGAAGCAGATCGAGGAGCTCGTGCGCGCGGGCCTGGGTGGCGACAACCCGGGCGGCGAGGACGACCAGGCGAAGGACCTCGTGGCCAACGCGCTCGTGGAGACGCGCACGCACGCCGGCTGAGCGAGGACCGACGGCCGGCAGCGGCCCGCCCGCGTGCGCGCGGGTGGGCCGCTGCGTTACGTTCGTCACAGACCCCGCCGCACCCTTCTCCCACAAGGAGCACCCCGACGTGACCCACCCCGTCAAGGTCGCCGTCACCGGCGCCGCCGGCCAGATCGGCTACAGCCTGCTCTTCCGCCTCGCCTCGGGCGACCTGCTCGGACCCGACACGCCCGTGCAGCTGCGACTGCTCGAGATCACGCCGGCGCTGAAGGCGTTGGAGGGCGTGGTGATGGAGCTGGACGACTGCGCGTTCCCCACGCTGCACTCGGTCGAGATCGGCGACGACCCGCGTGAGGTGTTCGACGGCGTGAACCTGGCCCTGCTGGTCGGGGCCCGCCCCCGGACGAAGGGGATGGAGCGCGGCGACCTTCTGGAGGCCAACGGCGCGATCTTCACGGCGCAGGGCAAGGCGCTCAACGACGTCGCGGCCGACGACGTGCGGATCGGGGTCACCGGCAACCCGGCGAACACGAACGCGCTGATCGCGCTGAGCAACGCACCCGACATCCCGGCGGAGCGGTTCAGCGCCCTCACCCGGCTCGACCACAACCGGGCCATCAGCCAGCTGGCAGCCCGGACCGGCAGCGCCGTGGCCGACATCCGCCGCATGACGATCTGGGGCAACCACTCCGCCACCCAGTACCCCGACCTGTTCCACGCCGAGATCGGCGGACGCAACGCGGCCGAGGTCGTCGACGACCAGGCGTGGATCGAGGACACGTTCATCCCCACGGTCGCCAAGCGCGGCGCCGCGATCATCGAGGCGCGCGGCGCGTCGTCCGCGGCGAGTGCCGCCTCCGCGACCATCGACGCGGCCCGCGACTGGCTGCAGGGCTCCCCCGAGGGCGACTGGGTCTCGATGGCGGTGCGCTCGGACGGCTCCTACGGGATTCCTGAGGGTCTCGTGTACTCCTACCCGGTCACCACGCACGACGGCGACTGGTCGATCGTGCAGGACCTCGAGATCGACGACTTCAGCCGGTCCCGGATGGACGCGACCGCCGCCGAGCTCGTGGAGGAGCGCGACGCGGTGACGGCGCTCGGGCTCGTCTGACCGAGCCGCCCCGCACTCGTCCTCCGGGGCGGAGCGAGCGGCCGAGCCTGGCGCCCGGCCCAGCCCTCAGCCGAGACGGGCTCGCACTCGCGCGGCACCGGTGATGGCCAGGCCGGCCCGGCGTCCGGCGTAGGCGCTGCTGACCGACGCCCGGTACTCCAGCGTCGTCGCCGTGCCGTGCCGGCCGTAGTAGCGGTTGTACCAACCCGTGAGCGTGGGACTCGTCAGGCCGGACGGCGTCCCGACGCCGACCTCGCGGATGGGCAGGCCGAGCGCGTCGGCGAGGCGTCGCTCCCACCCGCGGTCCTTGTCGGTGCGCACGACGACGCCGAACGGCTGGTGGACCGAGGCGATGTAGTCGGGTCGCTTACGACGCAGGAACGCCGCGACGGCCTTCGTCTCCCGTTCGCTCGCCGCCCGGGGGCCACCCCAGGTGCGCGTGCCCTTGCCGCTCGATCGGTAGCCGCTCGTGCCCCAGTTGCGGTTGAGGTCGACGCCGCGAGCGTTCGTGCGCGTGCCGCGGGCGTTGCCGTCGGGGTTCATGGTCGGGATGACCCAGATCTCGCTGCCCTTGGTGGGCTTCACGTTGCGCCGGACCCAGTCGGCGGTCTGCAGGCCGGCCTTCTCGTCGCCGTGCATCTGCCCGAGCACGACCAGCGTGCGCTTCTGCGTCGTGTGCGACCAGCCGCGGTAGTACCCCATGATCCTGCGACCCTGCACGGTCGTCCCGAGGACGGCGCTGCGCGTGATGAGCTTCGGGGTCGGCTTGGGCTTGGGCGTCGGCTTGGGCGTGGCGGTCGGCTTCGGCGTGGGCGACGCGGTGGGCGTCGGCGAGGCCGTCGGGCTGGGGGTGGGGCTCGCGCTCGTGGGTGTCGGGCACTGGCGCGCCGGCCTGCTGGTCGTCGACGTCGCCTCGACCGCCGGCTCGGACGGGTCCGGCACGTCG
>NZ_LUNF01000300.1:0-17198 GCF_001626145.1 Aeromicrobium sp. REDSEA-S32_B7 | reverse complement strand
GGCTGGCACTGGCCGTCGACCTCGCCACGCAGAACGTGGCCGAGGGTGGCGGACCCTTCGGGGCGGTGCTCGTGAAGGGTGACGAGCTGGTCGCCACGGGACAGAACCGGGTCACCCGCGACCTCGACCCGAGCGCCCACGCCGAGGTCGTCGCCATCCGCGCCGCGTGCCGGGCGATCGGCGACTTCTCCCTGGCAGGACTGACGTTGTACTCCTCCTGCGAGCCGTGCCCGATGTGCCTGGCGACGTCGCTGTGGTCGCGTGTCGACCGGGTCGTGTTCGCCGCCGACCGCGACGACGCGGCCCGCGGCGGGTTCGACGACCGCGAGTTCTACGAGCTCTTCTCGCGCGACCGTGCGACGTGGGGCACGACGGTCCAGGCGACCCGCACGGCCGACGCGTCGTCGCCCTTCGACGCGTGGCTCAGCCACGCCGCGCGGACGGCCTACTGAGATTTACGCAGGCGTAATGCCGATGCGTCGGGAGCGGAACGCGACGCTCCTAACGTCTCGGTCTGTAACGGGGGTTTCATCGTCAGCAGCGCACGCTGCTCGAGCCAGGGAGTGCCACAGTCATGAACCAGTCCATCCGCCGAGGAACCACCGCGGGTGTCGCCGCGGTGCTCTCGGCCGCCGCCCTCGCCCTGTCCGCGTGCGGCTCGAGCTCTGACTCCGCGGACGAGTCGTCGGGCGACGGCCTCGGAGACGTGACCGTCCAGTTCTCCTGGATCAAGAACGCCGAGTTCGCGGGCGAGTTCATCGCCGACAGCGCCGGCTACTACAAGGACGCCGGGCTCGGGAAGGCCACCTTCCTGGCCGGACCGGTCGCCCAGGAGGAGATCGTCGCCACCGGCAAGGCCGACTTCGGCCTCAGCAACGCCGTCTCGACGGCCTCGGCGATTACCAACTCCGACTTCCCCCTCAAGATCATCGGTGCGACGTACCAGAAGAACCCGTTCTCGATCCTGTCGCTGGCCGACCAGGGCAACATCAAGACGCCGCAGGACCTCATCGGCAAGAAGATCGGCGTCCAGGACCCGAACCTCAGCCTCTTCAAGGCCTTCCTCGCCGCGAACGACATCGACGAGAAGGACGTCGAGATCGTCCCGAACGGCTTCGACGTCGCCCCGCTGGAGGACAAGCAGATCGACGGCCTCGTCGCCTACGTCACCAACGAGTCGCTGCTGGTCAAGAGCCACGGCTTCGACACCGTCGACCTCTCCTTCGCCGACAACAACCTGCCGTTCGTCGCCGAGAGCATCATCACGACCGACGAGACGCTGGAGAAGAAGCCCGACTACGTCAAGGCGTTCCTCGAGGCCGAGATCAAGGGCTGGAAGGACGCCTGCGACGGCGAGGCCGGGTACGAGAAGGGCGCGAAGCTCGCCGTCGACACCTACGGCAAGGACATCGACCCGCCGCTCGAGCTCGACAAGGAGATCGCCCAGGCCAAGCAGCAGTGCGAGCTGCTCGTCAACACCGACGAGACCGCCAAGAACGGCATCTTCACGATCAGCGACGACCTCGTGCAGGCCAACCTGACGTCGCTCAAGGCGGCCGGCATCGACATCTCCGCCGACGACCTCTTCGACCTCGAGCCGCTCAACGAGTTGCTCAAGGAGAAGCCCGAGCTCGTCCAGTGAGGACCGCGTGAGCAACCTGACGACGCCGGCCGGCGGTGGGGCCCTGACGGTCCCCACCGCCGGCACCGGCCTGCACATCCAGGACCTGTCGAAGACGTTCTCCGTCGGACGCAAGGAGGTGGTCGCCCTCACGGACGCCACCCTGCACACGGACAAGGGCAGCTTCCTGTCGCTGCTCGGCCCGTCGGGCTGCGGCAAGTCGACGATCCTGCGCATCCTGGCCGGCCTCGAGAAGCCGACCAGCGGACGCGCGACCGTCGACGGCAAGTCGCCCACCGAGCTGCGCCGCGACCACGAGCTCGGCATCGCCTTCCAGGACTCGGCCCTGCTGCCGTGGCGGTCGGTGGAGTCCAACATCCGCCTGCCGTTCCAGGTCTCGGGCGAGCAGCCCGACGACGCCCTGGTCAAGGAGCTCATCGCGCTCGTCGGCCTGGAGGGTTTCGAGAAGGCCAAGCCCGCGCAGCTCTCAGGAGGCATGCGTCAGCGCGTGTCGATCGCCCGCTCGCTCGTGGTGAAGCCGTCGGTCCTGCTGCTCGACGAGCCGTTCGGCGCGCTCGACGACATGACCCGCCAGCGGCTGAACGTCGAGCTGCTGCGGATCTGGACCGAGAAGCCCGCGACCACGCTCATGGTCACGCACGGCATCTCCGAGGCGATCTTCCTGTCGGACCAGGTGGCGGTCATGAGCCCGCGACCCGGCCGCATCAAGGAGGTCATCGACGTCGACCTGCCGCGCCCGCGCGTGCCGGAGATGATGCGCACGCCGGAGTTCCACGCACTGCACGACCAGGCCTCGGAGCTGCTGTTCGGCGCCGGCGGGGCGGCGGTCGAGTGATGAGCACCCTGTCGCTCTCGCCCGAGCGCACCAGGACGCTCGGGATCGGCGCGGCGGGCCTCGTGGGCACCGTCGCGCTCTGGTGGCTCGTCGCGGCGACCGTGCTCGCGCGCTTCCAGGTGCCGACGCCGGGCGAGGTGCTGTCGACCTTCGCCGACCGCGGCTTCGACTACTACCGCACCGTCTTCTCGATCACGCTCGAGGAGTCGCTGTACGGCTACCTCGTCGGCGTCGCCCTCGCGCTGACCGTCGCCGTGCTCGTGCTGCTCGTGCCGTTCATCGAGCCCATCGTCATGCAGCTCGCCGTCATCACCTACTGCCTGCCCATCGTGGTGCTCGCGCCGATCCTCATCACGGTGCACGAGATCCCCGAGAAGGGCGGACTGTCCGCGACGGCCATCGACCTCGCGGCCGTCTCGGTGTTCTTCACGACCGTCGTCGGCGCCGTGCTCGGGTTCCGCGCGGCCGACCAGGCGACGCTCGACGTCGTCGAGGTCTACGGCGGGAGCCGCCTGCAGCAGCTGCTGCGCGTGCGGGTCGTCGCTGCGCTGCCGGCGCTGTTCACGACGCTGCAGATCGCGGCACCGGCGGCCTTCCTCGGGGCGCTGCTGGGCGAGTACTTCGACCGGCACCTCGAGATCGGCGTCGGACCGTCGCTCATCCTCAGCCAGAACAACCGGGAGACCGCGCTCGCGTGGTCGCTCGGCATCGGCTGCGCGCTCGTGTCGGGCCTGGCGTACGCCCTGCTCGGGCTGCTCGGTCGCGTCGTGGCGCCGTGGTCGCGGGGAGCGGCCTCATGAGGGTCCTCGCCGTCGCCCGGCCCCTGCTCACCATCCTCGTCGTGCTGGCCGCGACGATCGGCGCCTGGTACGCGCTCGTCACCCTCACGGGCGTCAGCGACCTCACCACCCGGCTGCCGCAGGACGTCATCGCCTACCTGTTCACCGAGGACGACGCCGCCGCGAACCGCGCCGAGGTGCTCGGTGCGCTCGGCCAGACCGTCATCGACGCCGGGATCGGCTTCGTCGCCGGGCTGAGCGCCGCGTTCGTGCTCGCGACGGTCATGGTGCTGTGGTCGGGCGTCGAGGCGGCCACCATGCCGGTCGTCATGATCGTGCGCACCGTGCCGCTCGTGGCCCTCGCGCCGATCATCACCCTGCTGTTCGGCAACGGGTTCTGGTGCGTCGCGGTGATGAGCGGCATCGTCGTGCTGTTCCCGGCGCTCGTGAACATCGCGTACGGGCTGCGGTCGGTGACGCCGCAGATGCACGACGTGGTGACCGTCTACGGCGGCTCGTCGTGGGACGTCATGCGTCGGGTCGCGTTCCCGACGGCGCTGCCGTCGATCTTCGCCGCCATCCGGATCTCGGTGCCGGCCGCCATCACCGGCGCGCTGATCGCCGAGTACTTCACGACGACCGACAGCGTCGGCAAGGCGGTCAACCAGGCGCTGGCGCTCTACCAGTACGACAAGCTCTGGTCGCTCGTCGTCGTGGTCACGCTCGTCTCCGTGATCGGCTACGCCCTCGCGCAGCTGGCCGAGACCTTCGTGCTGGCGCGGTACGGCCGCAACGCCGGCCGCGCCTGACCCCCCCCCCCCCCCGCCGCGCCTGCTCGTTTACGTGGGGCCCCACGTCAACGTGCGGTTGGGGCGGGTGTCTGCGGTGGGGGAGCTGGTTTGGGTGGGGCCCCACGCAAGCGTGCGGTTGGGGCGGGTGTTTGCGGTGGGGGGAGCTGGTTTGGGTGGGGCCCCACGCAAACGTGCACTCGACGGCCAGGCGCATACTGGGGCGAGTGAGCGCGACGACGAGACGAGGGCCGGTCGCCGTCTGGCTCACCGGCCTGTCGCTGTACTTCCTCGCCGTGTTCCACCGCTCGTCGCTGGCGGTCGCCGGGCTGGCCGCGACGGAGCGGTTCGGCATCTCCGCCGCCCAGCTGTCGACGTTCGTCATGCTGCAGCTCGTCGTCTACGCCGGCATGCAGATCCCCGTCGGGCTCCTGCTCGACCGGTTCGGGCCGCGCCGCATCCTCACCATCGGCGTGGTCGTGCTGACCCTCGCCCAGGCGGCGTTCGCGCTCGCCGACACCTTCGCCGTGGCGCTGGTGGCGCGCGTCTTCGTCGGGCTCGGCGACGCGATGACCTTCGTGTGCGTGCTGCGGCTCGTCACCACCTGGTTCCCGTCGCGACGCATCCCGCTCGTCACCCAGCTCACCGGCGTCCTCGGCCAGCTCGGCGCGCTCGTCGCCGCCGTGCCGATGACGTGGGCGCTGCGTGAGCTCGGCTGGACGCCCACCTACCTCGCGGCAGCCTCGCTCGGGCTGGTGCTGCTGGTCGTGCTGCTCGTCGTCGTGCACGACGAGCCCGGCTCGCCTCGCGTGCTCGGGGCGCCCCTGTCGTGGACGACGGTCCGCAGCAGCCTGGCCGCGTCGTGGCGCCACCCCGGCACACGGCTCGGCTTCTGGGTCCACTTCACGACCCAGTTCAGCGCGACGACCCTCGGCCTGCTGTGGGGCTACCCCTTCTTCGTGCGCGGCGAAGGTCGCACGTCGGCGCAGGCGGGCGCCCTGCTGACCATCCTCGTGCTCGCCGTCATGGTCGCGGGGCCCGTGCTCGCGTGGGCCATCACGCGCGACCCGTGGCACCGCTCGACGATCGTGCTGGGCATCGTCGGCTCCATCGTCGCCGTCTGGACGGTGGTGCTCGCGTGGCCGGGCACCGCCCCGAGCTGGCTGCTCGTGCTGCTGGTCGTGGTCGTCGGCGTCGGCGGCCCCGCGTCGATGGTCGGGTTCGACCTCGGCCGCTCCTTCAACCCGCCCGACCGCCTCGGTGCGGCCACGGGGATCATCAACCAGGGTGGCTTCGTGGCGTCGCTGCTGCTCGTCGTGGCCATCGGGCTCGTGCTCGACTGGCGCACGCCCGGGGCCAGCACCGACTACGCGCCCGGAGCGTTCCGGTGGGCGATGTCGGTGCAGTACGTCCTCTGGGCGGTCGGCCTCACCCAGATCTGGCGCTACCGCCGCCGCACGCGCGCGCAGCTGCTCGCCGAGGACCCCGACGCGCGCGAGCACTGGCGCGGTCGGCTGGCCTGACCCGACCACTCAGGCACGAGAGCGGGGCGTCGCGGACCGCACGGATCCAGCGCCGAGGACGGTCGCGCCGCTCAGACCTCGAAAGTGACGCCGGTGGCCTGCTCCGTCGCCGCCCAGAGGTCGCGGGCGAGCTGCTCGTCGCGCGCCCAGCGCGTCATGCCCGCGATCACCGGGGCGCCGCGGGTACCGCCGAGCGACGCCGGGCCCACGTACTCCCCGCCGGTGAAGGTCGGGTCGGTCGCGGCCCGCAGGCTCGGCAGCGCTCCCGCGGCGGCCGACTGGCTCGCCAGTGCCGACACCTGCTGCACGACCGTGCCGAGGAACGGGTTGCCCATCGCCACGCCGGTCTTCTGCAGCTCGGTGCGGGCGAAGCCCGGGTGCGCGGCCGTGCTGACGACGGCCTTCCCCGCGGACTTCAGGCGACGGTCGAGCTCGAGCGCGAACGAGAGGTTCGCGAGCTTGGACTCCGCGTAGGACACCCACCGGCGGTACGTGCGCGGCGAGCCCTCCGGGGTCAGCGAGCGCAGGTCGATCCCCTTGGCCTGCAGGTGCGCGAGCGACGACACGGACACGACGCGGGCGTCGTCGGCGAGCAGCGGCCACACCTGCGCCGTCCACGCGAAGTGCCCGACGTGGTTCGTGCCGATCTGCAGCTCGAAGCCGTCGGCGGTCGTGCTGTACGGCGGGATCATGATGCCGGCGTTGTTCACGAGCACGTCGACCCGGTCGTGCCGCGAGCCCAGCTCCTCGACCGCCCGCCGGACGTCGGCGAGGTCGGCCAGGTCGAGCGACAGCACCTCGACGTCGACGTCGGGCAGCTCCTCGCGCAGCCGGGCGAGCGTGTCGTCGGCCTTCTGCGGGTTCCGCGCGGTGACGGTCAGGCCCGCGCCGGCCCGCCCCAGCTCGAGAGCGGTGTGGAACCCGAGCCCTCCGGTGACACCGGTGACGACGGCCCGCTTCCCGCCCAGGTCGGGGATGTCCTGCGTGCTCCAGCTCATGGGACGAACCGTATCCGCCCCGGGCACGCAGCGCCGATCCTATGATCCGGACGTGCGCAGGATCATCGTCGTCGCGACCGTCGCCCTCGCCGCCCTGGGCGGGTTCACGGTCGGGCTGCTCGCCGCGCCCGGCGACGCCCGCCCCGAGGCGGCTCAGGGCGACGCCGCCCGCGGCGCACGCGTGAGCGTCACGTACCCCGACGTCGCCGACCGCTGGCAGGGCTGGCAGGACCGGGTGCGCGCCAGCGGCGTCCTCGAGGACGCCGCCCGCGACCTGCGCGCGACGGTCAGCCTGCCGAGCCCCCTCGTCGTCGAGGTGACGACCTGCAAGGACGGCACGGGGTACCTGGCCGGCGAGGGTCGGATCGAGCTGTGCCTGCAGGACGTGCGCGACAGCGACGCCGAGCTGGAGGAGGCCGGGGCCGACGACGTCGACGCCACCCTCGAGGGCATCTGGCGCGAGACGTTCTTCCACGAGGCGGGGCACGCGGTGATCGACCTGCTCGACCTGCCGTTCACGGGTCGCGAGGAGGACGTCGCCGACCAGTTCGCGGCGTGGCGCCTCGCCGAGGCCGGTGACGACGAGGCGACCGGCGCGCTGCTGTCGTCGGCGTACGAGTACCAGCTGCTCGCGGCGGCGTACGAGGCCGACCCGACCGACGAGCACACGTCCGACGCCGCCCGCGCCGTGAACTACCTCTGCTACCTGTACGGCTCGGACCCCGACACGTGGTCCGGGCTGGTCGACGACGACCCGCTCACGCAGGACCGGGCCGACCAGTGCACCGACGAGTGGGACCGGCTGCGCGTCGGCTGGCGCGACCTGCTGGCCGAGGCGGGTGCGCTGCGCTCCTGACCGGCAGCGGTCAGAAGGTGACGGCCATCTGCTCGAGGACGCGGTGGGCGAGGTCGGTGTCGCCGCTCACCGCGACCTCGACCGCGCCCGGGCGGCGACGTCCTGCGGCCAGCACGGCGAAGGCGTCGGACGTCAGGGTGAGGGTGGCAGTGGGGGAGTCCGGCACGCCGGGGCGGGCGCGGCCGTCGTCGCCGACCGTCGCGCCCACCTGCAGGGCGATCGGGCCGGTGAGGTCCCAGAGGACTGACGTGCCGGCCGTGGCGCCGACCTTCTTGCCGAGCACGAACGGCATGGCGGCGGCGAACGTGTGCGTCGTGACGTGCGCGCCCGCCGAGTCGAGGTTGCCCGGCCGGTCGACCGCGCGGCGCACGTCCTGCTCGTGGCACCAGACGTCGACGGTGCGGTTGCGCAGCATCGTGTCCCACGTCCAGCCGACACCGGCGGGCGTGTGCTCGGCGCGGGCCGTGGGGTCGTCGGGCAGCGCGCCGCCGAGCCGCTCCGCGCGGACGTCGACGCTGCGGCGCAGCTCGTCCAGCACCTGCTCGCGCGTGAGGCCGCGCCGCGACTCCACCCCGGCCTCCGTGTACACCGACGCGATGCCGCCGGCCGACGCCGTGGTGGGGGCCTCGTCGACCACGTGCCCCGCGGTGACGGCCTCGAGGTGCGCCAGGTGGGCGGCGACGTCGGCGACCGTCCAGCCCGGCAGGTCGGTGGGCGTCGACCATGCCGCGTCGTCGAGCTCCTCGAGCAGGGCGATCGTGTCGCGGACGCTGGCCAGCCAGGCGTCGACGTAGGTCTGCAGCATTCAGTCCTCCAGGGTGCGCTTGCGTCGGGTCCACCAGGTCGCCAGCGCGAGCGCGACGGCGACGGCAGCGGCGATCCAGGCGATGCCCGCGCCGTTGCGGGTGCGGTCGAGGAAGCCGTCGGCGACGGCCACCCGGTAGGTCGCGGCGTCGGCGGCGCGGTCTTTCGGCGTGCAGCGGACCGCGACCTGGTCCGATCCCTCACGCTCGAACGCGATGAGGTACCAGGTGGAGCCGTCCTGCGGGACGCGCAGGTCGATCGGGGCGTCCTCGAGCGTCACCGGCTCGGCGCCCTTGGCGGGCCCGGTGGCGGTGCACGTGACGTCGCGCTCGGGCTGGCGGACGTCGGTGAAGACGGCGAGCGAGGCGCCCTTGGCGTCGACTCGCTCGGTCAGGTTCTGCAACGTCGCGTCGCGGACGTGGTCCCACGCGCCGGCCGCGACGACGGCCGAGGCCATCCATCCGCCGATCGCGAGCAGGAACGCCGCGAGGTACCACAGCGGGCTGGTCAGACGCACCCGCTCACTCTGGCACACGGCACGGTGCCGGTCAGGTCGGCCACGCGCGACGGCTTGACCGCGGGCGGCGGAAGGAGGACGCTGGACCCCGCTAGTTGAACCTTCACCTTTCTCAAGGAGCTCCCATGGACGAGGTCTTCCTCATCTCCCGCATCCTCTTCGCCTACCTCGTCATCGGCTCGGGCATCGGTCACCTGACGGCGACCGGCGCGATGGCCGGCTACGCCGAGTCGCGCGGTCTCTCCAACGCCAAGGTGCTCGTCCAGGTCAGCGGCGTCGCGCTGCTCGCCGGCGGCGTCTCGGTGCTCCTCGGCATCTGGGGCGACGTCGGCGCCCTCGGGCTCGCGATCCTGCTGCTCGTCACGGCCGTGCTCATGCACGCGTTCTGGAAGGAGAGCGACGCCCAGGCCAAGCAGATGGAGATGGTCGCCTTCAACAAGAACGTCGCCCTGGCCGGCGGTGCGCTGGCGCTGTTCGTGATCCTGTCGACCGACTTCGCGCCCTACACGCTCACCGGCGCGCTCATCAACTGGTGACGACGCGGGGCTGACGAGACACGCTCGGGGCGTCCACGAGACGCTCCAGCACGAGGGCGAGCGGCGGCCACGTCGCTCGCCCTCGGCGCGTCCAGACGTACGCGCGCATCGTGACGCCGGGGTCGTGGAACGGGACCACCGTCACGCCGTCGCGCGGACGGCGCCAGAGCGGCAGCATCCCGACGCCGAGGCCCGCCACCACCAGGTCCTCGACGAGGTCGAGGCTGTCGGACAGGTGCTCTCGTGGGACTCGCGCTGCTCGTGCCCGTGGTCCCGTTCGCGCTGGAGATGCTGGCGCTGCGGCGGCTCACGACCGCCGCCTTCGGGACGCTGATGTGCCTGGAGCCGGCGATCGCCCTGGTCGTCGGGCTCGTCGCGCTCGACCAGGTGCCGGACGTGGGCGCCGTGCTGGGCCTGGCCTGCGTGGTCGCGGCCGGCGTGGGTGCGACCCGGTCGGGTGGCCGGGCGCCCGTGCCCTCGGCCTGAGCCGCACCCACGACGAAGCCCCCGCCCGGTCCCGGGCGGGGGCTTCGTCGTGGTGGTCGGTGCCGACGGCTCAGAAGGCCGCCTCGTCGAGCTAGCACGGTGCGCGCGGAGAACGACGCCGCCGCGACCTTGCCCTCGTAGAACGCCTTCTCCGAGCCCGTCGCGCCCTCGTCGAGCTTGGCCAGCGCCACCTCGGCGCCGCGCAGCAGCAGCCAGGAGACCACGAGGTCGCCGAGCACGTAGACCAGACGCGTCGTGTTCAGGCCGACCTTGTAGAGGTTCTTCAGGTCGCCCTTCTCGTCGGCCGGGTTGCTGGCCATGAGGTCGGTGAACGCGGCGCCGAGGATCGCCTGGGCGTCGTCGAGGCCGGTCGCGAGCAGCTCGCGCTCGACCTTGAGGCGACCGTTGCCGGCCTCGCTCTTCACGAACTCGCCCACCTGCTCGGCGAGGTAGCCGATGGCGCGGCCCTTGTCCTTCACGATCTTGCGGAAGAAGAGGTCCTGGCCCTGGATGGCGGTCGTGCCCTCGTAGAGCGTGTCGATCTTGGCGTCACGCACGTACTGCTCGATCGGGTAGTCCTGCAGGAAGCCCGAGCCGCCGAACGTCTGCAGCGACTCGGTGCCCAGCAGCACCCAGGAGCGCTCCGAGCCGTAGCCCTTGACGATGGGGAGCAGGAGGTCGTTGACCGACTCCTCGAGCGACGCGTCCTCGCCGGACTCCGCCTTCTGCATGATCGCGTCCTGCCAGGTCGTCGTGTAGAACACGAGCGAGCGCAGGCCCTCGGCGAAGGCCTTCTGGGTCATGAGCGAGCGGCGGACGTCGGGGTGATGCGTGATCGTCACGCGCGGCGCGGTCTTGTCGGCGGCCTGCGTGAGGTCGGCGCCCTGGACGCGCTCCTTGGCGTACTCGAGCGCGTTGAGGTAGCCCGACGACAGCGTCGCGATGGCCTTGGCGCCCACCATCATGCGGGCGTTCTCGATGACGCGGAACATCTGGTTGATGCCGTCGTGCACCTCGCCGAGCAGCCAGCCCTTGGCCGGCTCGCCGCCACCGGTCGACGGGTCGCCGAAGGTGACCTCGCACGTGGTGGAGACCTTGATGCCCATCTTCTTCTCGACGTTCGTGACGTAGGCGCCGTTGCGCTCGCCGGTGAGCTCGCCGGTCTCGTGGTCGAAGTGGATCTTCGGGACGAGGAACAGCGATAGACCCTTGGTGCCGGGGCCGCCGACGCCCTCGACGCCCTGGGGACGCGCGAGGACGAGGTGCATGATGTTCTCGCTCATGTCGTGCTCGGCCGAGGTGATGAACCGCTTGACGCCCTCGATGTTCCAGGAGCCGTCCTCGTTCGGGTAGGCCTTGGTGCGGCCCGCGCCGACGTCGGAGCCCGCGTCGGGCTCGGTGAGCACCATCGTGGCGCCCCACTGGCGGTTGGTCATGAACTCGGCGATCTTCTTGTCGCGCTCGGTGCCGTTCTCGAACACGATGCGCGCGAAGGCCGGGCCGGCGGAGTACATCCAGATGGGCGGGTTCGCGCCGAGCACGAACTCACCGATCGCCCAGATGAGCGAGGAGGGGGCCTTCTGGCCGCCGAGCTCCTCGGGGACCTGCAGACGCCACCACTCGGCGTCCATCCAGGCCTTGTAGCTCTTGGCGAAGGCGGGGTTCATGGTGACCGTCATCGCCTTGGGGTCGTAGACGGGCGGGTTGCGGTCGGAGTCCTCGAAGGAGGGGGCGAGGTCCTCGCGGGCCAGCCGCTCGGTCTCGGCGAGGATGCTCTTCGCGGTGTCGAGGTCGAGCTCCTCGAACGCACCGGTGCCGAGGACGTCCTGGCGTCCGAACAGCTCGAAGAGGTTGAACTCGACGTCGCGCAGGTTGCTCTTGTAGTGGCTCATGACTGCCTGTTCCTGGATCGGGGGTGCGGTGTCCGGTGCACACGTGTTACCGACGGGTGCTACCGGCAGGTAACTTCAAGTATCCGCAGATGAGGGGCCCGACACAAGTCCCGGGGGCCGACTCGTGCGTCACGCGGGTCGACCGACCTCCGTGCGCCGGTCAGCGGGACAGGTGGGGGACGAGCCCGACGACGCCGTGCAGGTCGTCGACGACGTGGTCGGCGCCCGCCGCGCGCAGCTCGTCGGGGCTGCACGGACCGGTCGGCACGGCGACCCCGACGACGTCGGCCGAGCGGCACGCCTCCATGTCGTGCACGTGGTCGCCGACGTAGGCAGTGACGCCACGGGCGCGGAACACGTCGGCCTTGCCCTCGCGCCACACCTCGCCGACGACGTCGAGGTCGATCGCGAGGTGCTCGAGGTGCAGGGCGGCGTTGCGCCCGTTCTTGCCGGTGACGACGAAGGCCTCGCCGCCGGCGTCGAGCACGGCCTGCACGGCCTCGCGCGCGCCGGGGAGCAGCGCCACGCGCGGGATCGCCAGGTCGGGGTAGAGCGCGCGGTAGCGGTCGGCGACCTGAGGGACCTGTTCGGGCTCGAACCAGTGCGCGAGCTCGGCCTCGAGGGGCGGTCCGAGGCGCGACGTGACGAGGTCGACGTCGATGAACGTCCCGGTCTCCTCCGCGAGGGCCCGGTAGGTGGCGCCGATGCCGGGCCGGGAGTCGACGAGCGTCATGTCGAGGTCGAAGCCGACGACGAGGCGGGTCACGGGCCGAGACTAACGAACGCCGCCACCGGCGTCGGGGGAGCGTCGGTGGCGGCGTGCGTGGGCCCGGAGGTCGCGCCGGGCGGCGGGTGACCCGGCCGGGGCGTCGGGACCTGGCCGGGTCGGGGGCCGTCGGTCGCGGGGACCGACGGCGGGTCTCAGAAGCGCTGGATGGTCGGGATCCGGCCGTAGCCGTCGCGCGAGACGAGGTAGGCGGACTTGGTGACACCGACGGTGACGACGACGGCGCCGAGCACGGCGAGAGCGATCATGGGGGGCCTCCTCGAAGGGGGTGGGGACGAGCTGACACGCCCATGGTCGCGCGGGTAACTGTCAAGGACAAGCGAAGAGAACTACATGTAACGTGTAGCATCACTACATGGACGTGCGGCGACTCATGGTTCTCAGGGAATTGTCGGAGCGGGGCTCCGTAGGCGCCGTCGCCGATGCGATGAGGGTCACACCGTCGGCGGTGTCGCAGCAGCTCAAGGCGCTGGAGAAGGAGGCCGGCTACCCCCTCGTCGAGCCGTCCGGGCGGGGCGTGGCGTTGACCGAGGCGGGGCGTGCGCTGGCCCGCGCGGCCACCGACATCGCGGTCGCCATCGAGCGGGCCGAGGGCGAGTGGCGCGCGTTCATGGAGCAGCCGGCCGGCCGCGTCACGCTGGTGACCTTCCCGACGGGTGGGGAGATGCTGCTGCCCGGGCTGCTGACCAGGATGGCCGAGCGGCCCGACGTCGAGCTGGTGTGCACCGACACCGAGGACCCCGACGCCGTCGGCGACCTGACCGCCGACCACGACGTGGTGCTGTCGGACTCGCCCACGACGTCGGCCGCCTGGCACGACCGCGGCCTGCAGGTCGTGCCGCTGATGAGCGAGCCGCTCGACGTCGCGCTGCCGCAGGACCACCCGCTCGCCCGCAAGGCGAACCTGTCGCCGCGCGACGTCGTCGACGAGACCTGGATCGGCGTCCCGCCCGGCTACCCCTTCGACCGGGTCCTCGAGCAGGTGGTGGTCGCGACCGGCCAGCCCGTGCAGGTCGCGCAGCGCTTCGCCGACAACGGTGTCGTCGAGGCGATGGTCGCGGGCGGGCACGGCCTCGCGATCCTGCCGCGCTTCACGACGCGCGAGCACGGCAACGGCCTGGTGACCCGCCCCCTGCTCGGCGTCCGCGCCCGCCGTGAGATCTCCGCCGTCCTGCGCCCTGACCGCTTCGAGCGCCCCTCCGTCCGCCTCGTCGTCCAGGCCCTGCGCGAGGAGGCGCGCCTCGTCGCCGACGCCCACGGCGCCGCGTGAGCGGAGATTCCCAGGTCGACCTGGGAATCTCCCCACCAGGCACGGGAATCTCAGCCGAGCACGGAGAGCAAGCCGTGCGCGGCTGGGATTCCCAGGCCGACCTGGGAATCCATCCCCGACCGTCAGTCCTTCGCGAACCGCGCGGCGAAGCGCTCGAACTCCGGGCTCGACAGCGACTCCGCCTGGAACTGCGCCTCGACGTCGAGCGACGTGGCCGCGTCCGACGTCGCCGCGACGCGCAGCGACTGCTTGACGTGCGCCATGAGCGTCGGATTGCGCTCGCACCAGCCGAGTGCGACGTCGCGGGCGCGGGTCTGGGCGTCGTCGGCGATCTCCTGGGCGATGCCGAGGCGCAGTGCATCGTCGGCGCCGATGACGTCGCCCGCGTAGAGCGCGGCGGCGGTGTTGGCCGAGCCGATCCGTTGCGTCAGCATCCACGTGCAGCCGCCGCCGGGGTGCAGGCCGATCTGTGTGAACGTCGGCCCGAACCCGGCCCGTGGCCCGGCGACGATGACGTCGCAGGCGAGGGCGATGTTGAGGCCGGCGCCGACCGCGGGTCCGTGCACGGCCGCGATGGTGGGGATCGCGAGGTCGCGGATCGGCAGGAACGACGCGTAGACCTTCATGAGGTGCTCGCGCAGCTCGTCGACGGGCCGGGTGCGGTCGCCGAACAGGTTGGTCACGTTCGCGCCGGAGCAGAACGCGCGTCCCGCGCCGGTCACGAGCAGCGCGCGGGCGTGCTCGTCGGCCGCCACGGTGGCCACCGCGTCGCGCAGCTCGTCGAGCAGGGGCCAGTCGAGGGCGTTGAGCCGCTCCGGGTCGTTCAGCGTGATGGTCCGCAGCGGACCGTCGGACTGCAGCAGCACGAAGGACATGCGGGCACGGTAGCGGCCGGCGCTACAGGGCGCGTCGCACGACCTCGGCCATGCCGGCGTACCCGCGGTCGTTGGGGTGGAAGCGGTCCTCGGCGAGACGTCCCCGCCAGTCGCGCATGTGCGGCACGCGGAAGTCGGCCACGCGGATCTCGCCGCGGCGGGCCCGGGCGTCGACGACCCGGTTGAAGGCGACGGCCGAACGCTGCAGGCCCGGCTGCGTCGCCACGACCGTGCCGCGCGGGACGGCGTCGAGCAGCTGCTCGGTCGCGGCCGGCAGGCGGCGGCTCCAGCGCGGGCTCATGAGGTCGTTGTTGCCGATGAGCAGGGTCACCAGCGCGACCTCGTGCCCGAGGGCACGCACCTGCTCGAGTGCGGGGAGCTGGCGGTCCAGGACGTCGAGCACGCGCGCGCCGTTGAACGACAGGTTGAGCACCGCGACGTCGCGCAGGGCCGACGGCGGGTCGCCGGCCAGCTGGCCCACCCAGCCGCGGTCGGGCGCGCTCGCGCCGATGCCCTGGGTCATCGAGTCGCCGAGCGCGACCCACAGCGGACGACCGGAGCCGAGGGCGCGACGGTTCGCGTCCTCCCACCAGCGCGCGTAGGGCTCGACCTGCTCCATCACGCTGCGGACGCCGGGCAGGACCAGCGCCAGCTTGGAGACCACCGGGCCGGGCGGTCGTCCGCTGAGGTTGGAGTACTCGAACGTCGTCACGCGCCCAGTGAACCAACGGGCCCGTGGTCGCGCAGGTCGCGTGAGCGGGCTCACGGCTCCAGCAGACCTCGGAGACCAGAGGTTTTCGCGCAGGTCATGCCGACGAAACACCGACTGTGTTTCATCGTAGGCAACAAAGTTTCGTCGCAAGAATCAACGATCTGGAGGGTGTCATGACCGCCGACACGCAGACCGCCACGTCCGTCCCACCTTTCCGCGTGACCGCGGACGGCCACGTCGGGCTGCCTCCCATGAACGTCGGCAGCACGCTCGGCTTCATCGGCGACGTCTACGAGAACCCCGACGACAGCGTCATGTGCTCCGGGTACTTCGAGCTGCTGCACACCGACGCGCCGCTCGAGTACGTCTACGACTACGACGAGATGAAGGTCGTGCTCGAGGGCGAGCTCCACCTCGTCAACCTCGACACCGGGCAGGAGCTCGTCGCACGCCGTCACGACGCGATCTTCTTCCCGCGGGGCTCGCGCATCGGGTTCAGCACGCCCGACCGCGCCCTCGCCTTCTACACCGGGCACCGCGACGCGAGCCTGCTGTGAATCCAGCCCTCGAGCTCACCAGCGTCCCGGCGTGGGCGGTCCAGCCGTTGACGCCGCCGTGCGACCCCACCGCGACGGCGTGCACGGCCGTGGCCGTCGGACCTGACGCCGTCGACGTCGCGACCACGTGGCTCGCCGGGGCCGTCGCGCAAGGACGTCTGCACGCCGTCGCCGACACCGACGAGGCGCTGGCCGTGGTCGACGCCGAGCTCGCCGAGGCGCGGGTCGGCTGGCGACTCCTGGTGGCCGGTCCGCTGACGGCGGTCCTGCCGCTGCGCGCCCACGCCCTCGCCGGCGGCCTCGTCGACGCCGAGCTCGCGGTGGCCACCACGAGCACCGAGGAGCTGCCCGTCGCGTGCGCCCACTGCGCTGCCGTCACCTCGGCCCCCACGCACGTCGGGGGCGTCGTCGCCTGCACTGGGTGCGAGCGACGGCTCGTCGTGCACCACCACGTCTCCCGCCGGCAGGGGGCCTTCCTCGGCTTCCAGGTCGACGCTGAACGGTGGGAGACGGGGCAGTGGGAGCAGGGGCAGTGGGAGGAGGGGGCGTGAGCGCGGCCCTCGACCTCGTCGTGGCCGCCGTCGACGACACCGTCCCCGGCGTCCGATCGGTGCGGCTCGTCCGGCCCGACGGCGGAGCCCTGCCCGGGTACACGCCCGGCAGCCACGTGGTGGTGACCTGCGGACCGCCGGGCTCGACCGCGAACGCCTACTCGCTCACCGGCGACTCCGTCGCCCCGCGCGCCTACACGATCTCGGTGCTGCGCCTCGACGCCGGCCGCGGCGGCTCGCGCTGGGTGCACGCCCTGACCACCGGCGACCGGGTGGAGGTGACGCCGCCCCGCTCGGCGTTCCCGCCCGTGCTCGCCGCGCGTCGGCACCTGCTCGTGGCCGGCGGCATCGGGGTCACCCCGATCCTGTCGCACCTGCGCAGCGCAGTGCGGTGGGGACGCGACGTCGAGGTGCTGTACGCGCACCGACCCGGCGCGGCGGCCCACCTCGACGACCTGCGCGACCTCGCCGGCGACGCCCTCACCTGCCTCACCGACCGGAGCGCCCTCGGCGACCACCTCGAGCGCCGCCTCGCCGACCAGCCGGTCGGCACCCATCTCTACACGTGCGGCCCGGCCGGGTTCATGGACACCGTCACGCTGGCCGCCCGACGTCTCGGCTGGCCCGACGAGCGCATCCACGTGGAGCACTTCGGCGTCGACGACCTCGACCCCGGCGAGCCGTTCGAGGCCGTCCTCCGGGCGTCGGGACGCACCGTCCCCGTCCCGTCGGGCACCAGCCTGCTCGACGCGCTCGAGGGCGCCGGGCTCGCGGTGCCGAACCTGTGCCG
>NZ_LUNF01000030.1:0-42154 GCF_001626145.1 Aeromicrobium sp. REDSEA-S32_B7 | reverse complement strand
GGGCTGGCCCGCACCTTTCAGATCACCTCCACCGTCGCCTCCCTCGACGCCATCACCACCAAGTACGCCCGCAAGGGCAAGACCGTGGAGATCGTCGGCCTCAACGACGCCAGCGCCGAGCGGCACGCCCGGCTGACCGGCGAGCTGCCGTAGCCGGGCACCCTCGTCCGACGTCGACGTCCCACTTGTTGCAACCCCTTCGCAGGAGCAAGTGGGTCTCGTCTAGGGTTCGGGGCATGAGCCCCTCCCGTGCCCCCCGCGCCGCCCTGGCGGCCGCTGCCGTCCTCGCCCTGTCCCTCACCGCCTGCGGCACCGACTCCGACGTGGCCGAGGACGGCGAGCTGCGCATCGTCACGACCGTCGCGCCGATCACCTCGATCACCGCCGCCGTGGCCGGCAACCGCGCCACGATCGATGGCCTGGTGCCGGAGGGCACCAACTCCCACACCTTCGAGCCGCCGCCGAGCGCCTCCGCGCTGCTGGAGCGGGCCGACCTGGTGCTGGTCAACGGGCTCCGGCTCGAGGAGCCGACGGTGGAGTTGGCCGAGGCCACGATGAGCGAGGACGGGCGGCTGGTCGAGCTCGGCACCGAGGTGCTCCCGGAGTCGGACTACCTCTACGACTTCTCCTTCCCCGAGGAGGACGGCAAGCCCAACCCCCACCTGTGGACCGACCCGACCTGGGCGATCCGCTACGCCGAGCTCGTCCACGAGAACCTCGTACACCTCGACCCCGAGGGCGAGGCGACGTACGACGCCAACCTCGCCTCCTTCGAGGAGCAGGCCACCGAGCTCTCCGACGCGCTGCGCGCCGACCAGGAGTCGGTGCCCGCCGACGAGCGGGTGCTGCTGACCTACCACGACGCCTACGCCTACTTCGCCGAGACCTACGACTGGCAGGTGATCGGCGCCATCCAGCCCGAGGACTTCGCCGAGCCGACGCCGAAGGAGGTCGCGCGGCTCATCGACCAGGTCCGTGAGCAGGAGGTGCCGACGATCTTCGGCTCGGAGGTCTTCCCCTCCGACGCGCTCGAGGAGATCGGCCGCGCCACCGGTGCGCGCTACGAGGACACGCTGCGTGACGACGACCTGCCCGGTGCTCCCGGCGACCCCGAGCACTCCTGGCTGGGCCTGATGCGCTCCAACTACGTCACCATGCTCACCGGTCTCGGCGGTAGCGCTCCGACCCTCGAGGCGCTCGACGACGGCGACACCGACCTGCTCCGCGAGGAGCTCGGCGACCTCCTCATGCAGGTCGTCTTCCACGCCGCCGTCGCCGCCGACACGGGGGAGGGGTGGGACGTCGACGACGTCGCCGCGGGGATCACCGACAAGCTCGTGCGGCGCAACCCGCACGTCTTCGCCGACGGCACTGCCCGCACTCCCGAGGAGATCGACGCCGCCTGGCAGGCGGTCAAGGCGCAGGAGAAGGCGGCATCGGGAGCGCGTGAGGCGCACCCGCTCGACGGCATCGCCCGCGACCTGCCGGCCCTCGCCACGGCCCGCAAGGCCCTCGACCGCGTCCCTGACCTCGACACCAGCGGCGACGACCTCGGCTCCCGGCTCCTGCGTCTCGTCGCCGAGGCCCGCGAGCAGGGCGTCGACGCCGAGGAGGCGCTGCGCCGCGCCGTCCGCGACCGGCTGGCGTGACGTCCTGCTCAGCACATGAGCGAAGGCACGAACCAGGTCGCCAGCGTGAGGTCGGAGTCGAGGGAGCTCCGCCAGCCCAGGGTCGACACCTCGATCTCGGGACGTTGGCGGGAGACGAACTGTCCCCCGCTCCGACAGACCCCGTGGCGACGCTGGAAGTCCATCTCCACGCGAGCGAAGTCTCCGGCGCCCAGCGTCTCGTCGACCACGTACGCGGCGTCCTGGCGCTCCTCGCCCACGGCTCGCACGGCGGCGCCGGTCCCCTCGTCCGAGACCACCCAGTCGTCCCTCGTCGAGGGCTCGTCCGCCCATCCGTAGAACCTGACGGCGCGGACCTTCACCGGGATCGACCCCCTGTTGGTCACGTCGAGGACCATGGTGCACTGCATGTCTCGCGTGTCGACGGTGAGGAAGAAGCCGGGATCACGCGGCTCGCCCCGCTCCGCGAACGCAGCCGTCGAGGTGGCGTCCTTGCCGGGGATCTGCGTGGTGTCGACCACCCAGGGCATCGGTCGGTACGCGTCGTCCGATGGTCTGATGCACTGGAGCGACGCCGGCGTCACGCGGACGTCGACAGCGGCGCGCGTCGACAGGACGTAGGTGACGCCGACACCCACGAGCAGCAGCACTGACAGAGCGGCGCAGGCAACGCCGACGAGTCGTCCACGGGTCCAGGTCATGCTGGATGCTCCCACGCGCGTCGGGACCGCGTCCGCGATATCGATTCTCTCCGCGCGAGCTCGCCGCGCTTGTCCACGACGAGTCCTCCTACCTGGCAAAGCAGTGGCGACTCCGGGCCCTCTCGAAGGGGCAGACCTGCTCATCGACACCGTGCTCATCGACAGGGATCGACCAAGTCCTCCAACGTCTTCGCTACTCGTCCAGGCGACGAGGATCTCGCAGCAGTTTCGCAGCGCTCGTCGCAACGATCGTGACCACAGACGACGCTTCTACTCAGACGAGGATGGAATCCCCATGCGCAAGATCACCACGGTGCGAACGGCTGCAGCGACACTGGCGCTCTGCGCCGCCGCCGGGCTCACGACCGCAGCCACCGCCGCTGCAGCGCCCGCGAGCGGCTCCAACGACCCGGGCGCCAACCGTCCGGCCCTCGAGGTCCCTTTCCCCTGCGGCGACGTGTGGAGCGGCCAGACGCGGGGCGCTGACGACCCCCACCCCCACAATCCGCTCTTGGCCATCGACTTCAACCTTCCAACCGGAGGTGACAGCGACTTGGGCCGGTGGGTCCAGGCCAGCAATGCCGGCACAGTCACCTTCGCCGGCAACAAGGGCCCGGGCTACGGCAACACGGTCGACATCTACCACAAGGGAGGCTGGTCGACGCGGTACGCGCACCTGAAGGAGATCGCCGTGGACAAGGGCCAGGTCGTGACAGCAAGGACCGGCATCGGCCGCGTCGGCAAGAGCGGGGGCCAGCCGTCCGCACACCTGCACTACGAACAGCGCTGGAACAACGACGACCAGGTCATCTACTTCGGCAACACCAAGGCGAAGTACTGGGGCACGACGAACTACACGCGCAAGACTCTCTGCTGATACCACCCTCCCGCGCGCGGCCCGAGATGACGCCTGTCTCGTGCGGGAGACCGGCCACGACCGACGTCTCGACCGCGACAGCACACGCCCACCGTGCCCGTCGTGGCCGACATCGTCGAACGAGAGCGTCCTCCCGCGCTGGGAGGACGCTCTCGTCGGCCGCGTCGACATCAGAGCCGCGGGCAACAGCCCACGACGACGAGACCACCCCCGGCTGTCCCGAGGATGGCAAGTACAACGATGCCGAACCCGTCGACTATCCCAAGGATGTCGACCGCCTCGCCTGTCACGGACGGACGGCCCCCGGCACTAGGCTGGGCACCGACCGCACCACCACAGCAGCAGGAGCAGCATGGCCAGCATCGAAGCCGTCGGAGCACGCGAGATCCTCGACTCGCGCGGCAACCCCACCGTCGAGGTCGAGGTCGCCCTCGACGACGGGACCATCGGACGCGCCGCCGTCCCCTCCGGTGCCTCCACCGGCCAGTTCGAGGCCGTCGAGCTGCGTGACGGTGGCGACCGCTACCTCGGCAAGGGCGTCCGCAAGGCCGTCGAGGCCGTCAACACGACCATCGCCGCCGAGATCGTCGGCTTCGACGCCGACGACCAGCGCGCCGTCGACGCCGCCATGATCGCCCTCGACGGCACGCCCAACAAGGCGAAGCTCGGCGCCAACGCCATCCTCGGCGTCTCCCTCGCGCTCTCCAAGGCCGCCGCCGACTCCGCCGGCCTCCCGCTGTTCCGCTACGTCGGCGGCCCCAACGCCCACGTACTGCCCGTCCCGATGATGAACATCCTGAACGGTGGCGCCCACGCCGACTCCAACGTCGACGTCCAGGAGTTCATGATCGCGCCGATCGGCGCGCCCACGTTCGCCGAGGCGCTGCGCCAGGGCACCGAGGTCTACCACGCGCTCAAGTCGGTCCTGAAGAAGGACGGCCTGTCGACCGGCCTCGGCGACGAGGGCGGTTTCGCCCCGAGCCTTCGCCACGGCCGTCGAGAAGACCGGCCTCACGCTCGGCACGGACATCGCGCTCGCGCTCGACGTCGCCAGCTCGGAGTTCTTCGAGAACGGCAGCTACACCTTCGAGGCCGCGCCCAAGACCTCCGGGGAGATGGCCGACTACTACGCCGAGCTCGTCGCCGCCTACCCGATCGTGTCCATCGAGGACCCGCTCGACGAGGAGGACTGGGACGGCTGGGTCGCGCTCACCGAGCGCATCGGCGACCAGGTCCAGCTCGTCGGCGACGACCTGTTCGTCACCAACGTCGAGCGGCTCACGCGTGGCCTCGAGCAGGGCGCCGCGAACGCGATGCTCGTCAAGGTGAACCAGATCGGCTCGCTCACCGAGACGCTCGACGCTGTCGAGCTCGCCCACCGCCACGGCTTCAGCAACATGATGAGCCACCGCTCGGGCGAGACCGAGGACGTCACGATCGCCGACCTCGCCGTCGCCACCAACTGCGGCCAGATCAAGACCGGCGCCCCCGCCCGCTCCGACCGGGTCGCCAAGTACAACCAGCTCCTGCGCATCGAGGAGGCCCTCGGGTCCGCCGCGGTGTACGCCGGCGCGTCGGCCTTCCCGCGCCTCGCGCTCTGAGCATGGCCGGCTCCCGCGGACCCGGACGACCCACCCCCAGGACACGACGTCCTGCGGGGCGGCCGTCCGGTGCCGCGGGGGCCAGCCGCCCCGGCCCGACCCGACCCCGGTCGGGCACGACCACCGCCCGCGGCGTCGGGTCGCGGTTCACCACCCGCGCCGTCCTGCTGCTCGCGGTGCTGCTCCTGCTGCTCGCGTCGTACACGTCGGCGCTGCACGCGTGGTGGCAGCAGCGCGGCGAGGTGCAGCAGCTGAAGGCCGAGATCGCCACCCGGCAGGCGTCCATCGAGGACCTCGGCGACACCAAGGCGCGCTGGAACGACGACGCCTACGTCCGCCAGCAGGCGCGTGAACGGTTCGGCTGGGTCATGCCCGGCGAGGTCGGCTACCGCGTCATCGGCGCCGACGGCACCGTCGAGGGCGACGCGCCCCGGCTCGACGACCCGCCGGACCCCACCCAGAAGCAGTGGTACGACACGCTGTGGGGCAGCGTCGAGGCGTCCGGACGCACCTCGTCGGCCCAGCAGCCCGTCCCCGACCCCGACGAGGTGCTGAAGAACCGTGACTGACCCGAGCCCGAGCGACCTGCAGATCGTCGCCGAGCAGCTCGGGCGGCCCGCCCGCGGTGTCCTCGGCATCGCCGCGCGCTGCCCGTCCGGCCCCCCCAACGTGGTGCGCACCGAGCCGCGGCTGCCCGACGGCACGCCGTTCCCGACGCTCTACTACGTGACCTGCCCGAGGCTCGCCGGCGCCATCGGCACCCTCGAGGCGTCCGGCCTGATGGCCGAGATGAGCGAGCGGCTCACCCACGACGCCGACCTCGCCGACCACTACGCACGGGCCCACGCCGAGTACCTCGCCGAGCGGGAGGCCGTCGCCCACGTGCCCGAGATCGACGGCATCAGCGCCGGCGGCATGCCCACGCGGGTCAAGTGCCTGCACGTGCTCGTCGGCCACGCCCTCGCCAAGGGCCCTGGCGTCAATCCGCTCGGCGACGAGGCCGTCGAGCTGCTCGGCGACTACTGGGGCAGCTCTAGCTGCGCCCCGGCCGGTACTCGACCTCAGGACGACCAGCCCGACCCAGGCGCGTGACCCGCGCGACCTCGCCGGTCTCGGCGAGGTGCTCCAGGTAGCGGCGCGCCGTCACCCGTGACGAGCCCAGGTGCTCGCCGACCTCGCTCGCCGACGACGGACCGTGCTCGGCCAGGACCGCGCGCACCTGCTCCAGCGTCTCCGCGCCCAGCCCCTTCGGCAGGGCGGGTCGGGACGTGTGCCGCAGCGACTCGAGCATCCGGTCGACCGCACTCTGGTCGAGGTCGTCCGAGCCCTGCAGGCCCTCGTGGAAGGTCCGGTAGGCGAGCAGCCGCTCGCGCAGCGCGCCGAACGCGAAGGGCTTGATGAGGTAGCCGACCACGCCCTGCGCCACCGCGTCGCGCACCACCTCCGCGTCGCGCGCCGACGTCACGGCGATCACGTCGACCCGGCTGCCGGCCGCCCTCAGCCGGCGCAGCAGCTGCAGGCCGTGACCGTCGGGCAGGTGCATGTCGAGCAGCACCAGGTCGACCGGCTCCTCCCGCAGCACCCGCGCCGCGTCCTGCGCCGACATCGCGACGGCTACGAGCTCGAAGCCCGGCACGTCGCGCACGTACTGCGCGTGCGCCTGCGCCGCGACTCTCTCGTCCTCGACGACCAGCGTGCGGATCACGCGTCCTCCCCGATCTCCACCTCGACCATGGCCCCGCCGAGCGCACCCGAGCCGACGCGCACGCTACCGCCGTGGCGGCGCACCACCTGACCCACCAGCGCCAGACCCAGGCCTCGGCCGTGCAGACGGTCGTCGACCTTCGTCGACCAGCCCCGCTCGAAGACCTGCTCGCGCGCGTCCTCGGGGATGCCGGGGCCGGAGTCCTCGACCACGACATCGAGGTGCGTGTCGCTGGCGTGCAGGTGCACCGCCACGGTCGCGTCCGCCGTGCCCTGCGCCGCGTCGATCGCGTTGTCGAGCAGGTTGCCCAGCACCGTCACCGCGTCGTGCGGGCCGAGCGGGAGCCCCGTGACGGCGGAGCCCGGGTCGACGTCGAGCCGCACGCCGCGCTCGTGCGCCTGCGCCGACTTGCCCAGCAGCAGCGCCGACACCACGGGCTCCTCGACCGCAGCCACCATCTGGTCGGTCAGCCCCTGCGCCAGGCGCATCTCGTGCGTCGCGAACTCGACCGCCTCCTGCGTGCGGCCCATCTCGACGAGGGAGACCATCGTGTGCAGCCGGTTCGCCGTCTCGTGGCTCTGCGACCGCAGCGAGTCGGCCAGGCTGCGCACGGTGTCGAGCTCGGCCGTCACGCCCTGCAGCTCCGTGCGGTCGCGCACCGTGAGCACCGTGCCGACGTCGCGACCCTCCCAGCGGGCGCGCGCCGCGTTGACGATGAGCACGCGGTCGGCGAGCGCCACCACGACGTCGGAGAGCGGTCCGCCCGCGCGCACCGCGTCGGTCAGCGTGGGTTCCAGGCCGAGCTCCGCGACGTCGCGGCCTACCGCCCGCGACGCCTCCACGTCGAGCAGACGCTCGGCCTCGCGGTTCACGAGGCTCACCCGGCCGCCGGAGTCGACCAGCACGAGTCCCTCGCGCACCGCCCGCAGCACCGCGTCGTAGTACTCGTACATGCGGGTGATCTCCTGCTCGCCGAGCCCGTGCGTCTGGCGGCGCAGGCGCCGGTGGATGAGCCACGCGCCGAGGATGCCCACGAGCGCGGCCAGCGCGGCGGCGCCGAGGATCCGGGGGAGCGCGTCGACGACCTCGTCGCGCTGCTTCGCCGTGCGGATCCCGACCGACACGAGCGCCACGACGTCGTCGTCGCCGGCCCCCGCGCGCACCGGCACGACGGCCCGCACCGACGGTCCGAGCGTGCCGACGTACTCCTCGCTGTACGTCCGGCCCGCCTGGGCCTGGGTGATCGACCCGAGGAAGCGCTTGCCGATGTTGGCCGGGTCGGGGTGGGAGTAGCGGATGCCGTCGCGCGACATGATGACGACGAAGTCGGTGCCGCTGTCGCGACGCACCTGCTCGGCGAACGGCTGGAGCGTCGTCGACGGGTCCGTCGTGCGGACGGCCTCGCGCACCGTCGGGGAGTCGGCGACCGCGACCGCGAGGTCGAGCGCGCGCTGGCGTGCCGAGGCCGTCGCGTCGGCGCGGGCGTCGAACCAGGCGGCGGCCACGCCACCGAGCACCAGCACGCACACGACGACGACCTGCCAGAGCAGGATCTGGCGCGCGACGGACGACGGGCGGGGCACGACCGCATCGTCCCACCTCGACGAAGCCGCTGTGACCGCGGTCACCGAACTCTATGTACGCAACGGTGACCCGGGTCACGTGACCGGGCACGGTGGGCAGGTCGTCCCACAGGAGGAACCATGACCAGCACCACCCCGCAGGCGCGCACCCGGCGCGACCGCACGCACTACCTCTACATCGCGGTCATCGCCGCGGTGCTCGCCGGCATCGCCGTCGGCTTCGCGGCGCCCGACTTCGCGAAGGAGCTCAAGCCGCTCGGCGAGGGCTTCGTCAAGCTGATCAAGATGATGATCGGCCCCGTCATCTTCTGCACCATCGTGCTCGGCGTCGGCTCGGTCCGCAGCGCCGCGCAGGTGGGCAAGGTCGGCGGCATGGCGCTCGGCTACTTCATCACGATGTCGACGTTCGCCCTGGCCATCGGCCTGGCCGTCGGCAACATCCTGCACCCGGGCGAGGGCCTGCAGATCACCCCGGAGGGCGCGGCGAAGGCGGCCGAGTCCGCCGGCGGTGAGAAGCAGACGACCGCCGAGTTCATCCTGCACATGATCCCCGACACGATGGTCTCCTCCCTCACGTCCGGCGACGTGCTGCAGGCGCTGTTCGTCGCCCTGCTCGTCGGCTTCGCGCTGCAGGCCATGGGTCGCGCGGGCGAGCCGATCCTCGTCGGCGTCGGGTACCTGCAGAAGCTCGTCTTCCGCGTGCTCGCCATGATCATGTGGCTGGCCCCCATCGGCGCGTTCGGCGCGATCGCCGCCGTGGTCGGCGAGACCGGCATGGACGCCCTGCGCAGCCTCGCCGTCCTCATGGTCGGCTTCTACATCACGTGCTTCCTGTTCGTCTTCGGCATCCTCGGCGCGCTGCTCAAGGCCGTCACCGGCATCAACATCTTCAGCCTGCTGAAGTACCTGGGTCGTGAGTTCCTGCTCATCGTGTCGACGTCGTCGTCGGAGTCGGCCCTGCCGCGCCTCATCGCCAAGATGGAGCACGCGGGCGTGCACCAGTCGACCGTCGGCGTCGTGGTGCCGACCGGCTACTCCTTCAACCTCGACGGCACCGCGATCTACCTGACGATGGCGACCCTGTTCGTCGCGTCGGCCACCGGCGACCCGCTGAGCTTCGGCGAGCAGCTCTCCCTGCTGCTGTTCATGATGATCGCCTCCAAGGGTGCGGCAGGCGTGACCGGTGCCGGTCTCGCGACGCTGGCCGGCGGCCTGCAGTCGCACCGCCCCGACCTCGTCGACGGCGTCGGCCTCATCGTCGGCATCGACCGCTTCATGTCCGAGGCGCGTGCGCTGACGAACTTCGCCGGCAACGCGGTCGCGACGGTGCTCATCGGCACCTGGACCCACTCGATCGACCGGCAGAAGCTCGACGCCGTCCTGGCCGGCGACGACCCGTTCGACGAGACGACGATGGTCGACGACGACCACGGCTACACGCCCCGCAAGGACGAAGAGCTCGACGTCGCACGCTGACGCGACGTGGGACGACCCACAGGGCCCGGACACCGTCCGGGCCCTGTGTCGTCGGTAGGGTCGGGGCATGCCGGATGCCCTCCGCGTGGCCGCGATGGACTGTGGGACGAACTCGTTGCGCCTGCTCGTCACCGACGTGCGTGGCGACCAGAAGCGCGACGTCGTGCGCGAGATGCGGGTCGTCCGCCTCGGGCAGGGCGTCGACGAGACCGGTCGCTTCCACCCCGACGCGCTGGAGCGCACGCTCGCCGTCACCCGCGAGTTCGGCGAGCTGGCCACCGTGCTCGGCGCCGAGCGGGTGCGCTTCTGCGCGACGTCGGCCGCCCGTGACGCGTCGAACGCCGACGAGCTGAGCGACGGCGTGCGCTCGGTGCTGGGCATCGACCTCGAGGTGCTGTCGGGCGAGGAGGAGGCCCGCGCCTCGTTCCTCGGGGCGACGCGCTCGCTGGCGGGACCGGCCCTCGTCGTCGACATCGGCGGCGGCTCGACGGAGCTGGTGGTCGGTGCCGACGGCGACGTCGGCTGGTCGCACTCCTTCGACGTCGGATCGGTGCGGCTGACCGAGCGGTTCCTGCGCAGCGACCCCGCCTCGATCGACGAGGTGACCGCACTCGAGTCCTACCTCGACGACGTGCTGACACCCCGGCTGTCAGGGCTCGACCCGGTGAGCAACCTCGTGGGGGTGGCGGGGACCATCACGACGGTCGCCGCCCACGCCCTGGAGCTCCCGTCGTACGACTCGTCGCAGATCCACGGCGCCCGCATCTCCGTCGACGACGTCCGCACCGCCTGCCTGTCGCTGCTGCGCATGTCGGTGGCGGACCGTCGCGCCCTGCCGTTCATGCACCCGGGTCGCGCCGACGTGATCGGCGCCGGCGCGATGATCCTCGACGCCGTCCTTGGCTCCGTCCCCCTCGCCACCGACGAGGTGCTGGTGAGCGAGCACGACATCCTCGACGGCATCGCTTGGGGCGCCGCGCAGCGCTGGCCCTGACCCCGCGGCGCACCCCCCCACCCCGCTGAGTGTGACGTTTGGGGCCCGGATCGGCCCGATCCGGGCCCCAAACGTCACACTCAGCGGGGTCGGGACGCGCAGACGACGCAGAGGGTGGTGGCCGGGAGGGCCTCGAGTCGACCCTCGCCGATCGGGCGACCGCACACCTCGCAGACGCCGTAGGTGCCGTCCTCGACGCGGCGCAGCGCTGACTCGACGGCGACGAGCCGGCGACGTGCGCTGTCGGCGGCGTGGTCGGCCTGCGACCGCTCGAAGGCGATCGTGGCACCCTCCGGGTCGTGCTCGTCGTCGACGTTGGACCCTTCGCGGGCGGCGACGATGCCGGCGACGTCGGCGTCGCGTGACGTGATCGACGCGAGCAGGCGTCGACGCTCCTCCTCCAGACGTGCGGCCGCGTCGGTCACGACGCAGCCCCCGACGTGACGCCGGCCAGGCGCAGCACCGCGGCGAGCCCAGCGTCGGTGCCCGGCCAGTGGCGCTCGATGGCCTCGGGCCCGGCCCGCCGCACCACCGACCGCAGCACCAGCGCGACCACGACCACGTCGTCGGCGTACCCGACCACGGGGATGACGTCGGGGACGAGGTCGATCGGGAGGGCGAGGTAGACGAGGAGGGCGACGAGCCGCACGCGGACGCCGCGCGGCAGGGACGGGTCGCGGGCGAGACGGTGCGTGAGTCGGACGAGGTCGGGCACGAGGCGCAGCAGGTCGCGCAGGTCGACCCGCTGCGACGTGCGTCGTGCCGCGACCCACAGCAGCCCGACGAGGACAGCCCAGAGCAGCACGAGGCCGCCGACCACGGCCGCGACGATGCTCCAGGTGCTCATGCAGCCACGGTAGGTGGGCGCACCGACGGCGTGCACGTCGGCGAGGGACCGGCATGATCGGACCCATGCCCGTGCAGCTGAGCCTCCCCGACGACGAGACCCGCGACCTGTTCGCCGACCTGGAGTCCGACGGGACGGCCGAGCTCCACGTGTGGGACTTCGCCGGACCACCCCCGGCCGACGTGGTGCTCGACCTCGCCGTCCGTCCGTACGTGCTCACCGGCGACCTCTCCGTCCTCGACGCCGACCGGATCAAGGCCGTGCAGGCGCAGTCGCTCGGCTACGACGACGCGATCGGCCACGTGCCCGACGGCATCACCTGGTGCAACGCGGTCGACGTGCACGAGGAGCCGACCGCCGAGCTGGCCGTCGCGCTCACCCTGGCGTCGCTGCGCGGGCTCGACGACTTCGTGCGCAACGCCGCCCGCGACGACGACCGGTGGGACAAGGGCACGGCCCGACCCGGCCTGCTCGGCAAGCGGGTGCTCCTGCTCGGCGTCGGCGGCATCGGCCACCAGGTCGAACGCCGCCTCGACGGGTTCGGCGTCGACCTCGTGCGGGTCGCGTCGTCGGCGCGTGACGACGAGCGCGGCCACGTGCACGGCATCGACGAGGTGCACGACCTGCTGGCCGACGTCGACGTCGTGGTCGTCGCGGTGCCCTACGGCGAGTCGACGCACCACCTCGTCGACGACGCCTTCCTCGCCGCGATGCAGGACGGCGCCCTGCTGGTGAACGTCGCGCGCGGCAAGGTCGCCGACACCGACGCGCTCGTGCGGCACGCCACGTCGGGCCACGTGCGCCTCGCGCTCGACGTCGTCGACCCCGAGCCGCTGCCCGACGACCACCCGCTGTGGACCACCCCGGGCGTGCTCGTCGCGCCCCACGTCGGGGGAGCGGTGGCGACGCGGCTCGAGCGCATCGAGCCCCTCGTGCGGGAACAGGTGCGACGGATCGCGGCGGGGGAGCCGCTGACGAACGTCGTTGACGTCTCGGGGTCCTGACCCGCTCGGCTGGCGCGCTCGCGCACGAGGCGTACGGTCGAAGGTGAAGGTTCAACGACGTCCATCGACCCTCAGGAGGACCCAGTGCAGCAGCGCACCATCGGCACCGCGACCGTCAGCGCGATCGGACTCGGCGGCATGCCGATGTCGATCGAGGGGCGGCCAGACCGTGAGCGCTCCATCGCCACGATCCACGCCTCGCTTGACGCCGGCGTGACCTTCATCGACACCGCCGACGCGTACCACCGCGACGCGAACGAGGTCGGTCACAACGAGGAGCTCATCGCGGAGGCGCTGAAGGGCCACGCGGCCGGCAAGGACGTGCTCGTCGCGACGAAGGGCGGCCACCTGCGCCCCGGCGACGGCTCGTGGACGCAGAACGGTCACCCCGACTACCTCAAGGACGCTGCGAAGGCGTCGGCGAAGCGGCTCGGCGTCGAGTCGATCGGCCTCTACCAGTTCCACCGCCCTGACCCGGAGGTGCCGTACGCGGAGTCGATCGGCGCGCTGAAGGAGCTGCTCGACGAGGGCGTCATCCAGCAGGCCGGCATCTCCAACGCCACGGTCGCGCAGATCGACGAGGCCAACGAGGTGCTCGACGGCCGGCTCGTGTCGGTGCAGAACCAGTTCAGCCCGGCGTTCCTGTCGAGCCGTGACGAGCTGCGGCACTGCGCCGAGATCGGCGTCGCGTTCCTGCCGTGGAGCCCGTTCGGCGGCATCAAGAAGGCCGGCGACTTCGGCTCGGACCACTCGGCGTTCCAGGAGGTGGCCGACGCGCGTGGCGTGAGCCCGCACCAGGTCGCGCTCGCGTGGCACCTCGCCCAGGCGCCTGTCGTGGTCCCGATCCCCGGCGCCTCGCGTCCGGAGTCGGCGAAGAACTCGGCCGAGGCAGCCGACCTCGAGCTCACCGAGGACGAGCTCACGACGATCGAGTCCGGCCTCGACGCCTGACGTAGTCCCTAGCGCGGCCCCGTCCTCCTCGGGGGCGGGGCCGCGGTGCGTTCAGGCGCCGGCGCAGCGCGAGATGTCGTGACGTGCGCCGTCGCGCTGCCGCTGGTCGAGGCAGCGGCGCAGGCGAGAGAACGCGACCGTCCGGGGGTCGCAGACCTGGAGCGCGTCGAGGACCCTCGTCCGCGCCGGCTCCTCGTCGAGGACGCCGTGCCAGGTGGCCCACTGCTGCTCGTCGAGCAGACCGATCGCGGCGACGGCGAGCTCGTCCTCCAGGAGCTGCAGGTAGCGAGGGTCCCCGTGGATCTCGAGCGGGTCGCTGCCAGCCCGACGGAGGTCGTCGGCGATCTGCCAGTACCGCTGCACGTAGGCGGCGCTCGCAGCCGCCCGCGACGCCCGCTTGATGTCGACCAGCTGCTTGAGGCCGACGCAGGCCACGAGGAGGAGGCCCAGCAGGGGCAGCGTCGCAGTGTCCACGCGGCGAGCGTAGTGGGTGGGACGTCCAGGTCCTCGGCTCCTCCACGACGCCCGGCGGCCCCGCCCTCGGGGGAGGACGGGGCCGTCGGGGGAGTCGAGCGCTACGTCGCGGGCGGCTCGTCGTCGGCAGACCGGTGGGCTCGCAGTCGTCGTACGACGTAGAGCACCAGCAGGTAGATCGCGATGACGCAGGCGAGCGTGTAGGCGCCCGACGCCGCCTCGTTGCTGTCGACGTAGCCGATCACGACGCACGTGACCGCGGTGACGGCGAGGACGCCGATGTAGTCGTCGATGCTCTTCATGACGCGGTGCCCCCTAGAAGCAGTTGTCGATGACGCCCTGGACGGACGCGATCTCGAGCAGGACGGCCTGCGCCTCCTTGCCCACGCCGTCGCGCTTGAACACCTTCCGGAAGGCGTACTTGGCCGACGACGACCGGCCGTAGCCCGCCTTGCGGTAGGCCTTGTACGCCTTGCGCAGCGCGCGGTAGGCCTTCTTCGCACCGCCCACGGCCTTGATCGCCGCCTTCACCTTCGCCAGCTTGGCGACGAGGAAGATGTTGCTGATGACGGCGATGACGATCGAGCGGACGCACGCGGCCGCGCCGGTCGCGAGGGCCGAGCGGTCGGTGCGCGGGTCGAAGACCGCGGGGCTCGCCTCGGTGGAGTCCGCGTCGGACACGGACTCCTCGCGGGCCAGGCCCTGGTCGGCGAGCCAGGCGTCGATGTCGTCCTGCGTGGTGGTCTCGGCGTCGGGGATCTGCTCGATCAGCGCGAAGCCGTCCTCGACGCCGGCGCCGACGTCGCTCTGCGGGTCGGGGTCGGTGTACCAGCCGAGCACCTCGACCTTGACGTCGATGTCGGTGCGGGAGGAGTTCTGGATCTCGATCGTGCCGTCCTGCGAGAGGGTCGTCGCGAAGGTCTCGGTCGAGACGTAGCTCGACGCGGGGGGACGTTCGATCCACATGACGTCGCCGGCCAGCTCGGGGTCGCGGACCGCGAGCACGCCGGCGTCCTTCTTCGTCAGCCAGCGGCCGCTGATCTTGAGCCGCGCGCCGAAGGCGTCGGCGGGCACGGTGCCGACCCCGCCGATGGTGATCTGCTGCGTGGTCGAGCGACGGATCGGTTCCCAGCCCGAGCCGCCCGGGTAGACCGGCGCCGGTGTGGGGGTGGTGGGGGTCAGGTCGCCGTTGAGAGGGAGTCGCTCGTCGGACGGGTCGGTCGTGTCGACGGTGCGGGTGGACCCGTCGTCGATGCGCTGCGTGGTGGGTAAGACGGAGGTGTCGGACGCGCCGTGCAGGACGGGGGGACGGGTGGACGGGGCCGCGAGCAGGCCGGCGAGCACCGCGGTGGCGGTGACCGTCGTGACCGCGGTCAAGGGGGCGGAAGGGGGCATGGGGGCCGCTCTCTCGTGATCGGGCGCCACCGGGTGAGCGGCGCTGCGATCGCGACACTCGCAGGGCCGGCAGGCTCGGCGCGCCCTTCTCTCGATCTCCTGAAGAAGCCTTCCGTCGACGGCTGCGATGGGGTATGCGTCGCGCCGCGATGGACGGACGAGGGGATGGGCTGTGCTCGTGTCGGGCCCGCTCGACGGGGTCGTGTGCCGTCGCAGGGCGTCGGCACCGACGGACGTTCGGAACGACAACCACGTGGTCGGCCGATACCGTGGAGACTCGCCTCGAGCGACGCCGGAGCCCGCGGCCCCGTGCTTCGTCGCCAACCTCCCCGGGAGCCTCGCAGTGAAGTGGTTGACACGCGTCCTTGCCGTCGTAGGTGTGCTTGCGCTGCTGGTCGGCGGGCTCGTCGTGTCGAGGAACGCCGGGTTCCTGTCGCCCTTCGGGATCGAGTCCAGGAGCAGGGACTCCCAGGTGATCCAGGCCGTGGAGCGGACCGAGGAGGTCGCGCTGGTGGGCCTGAACATCCAGGGGATCACCAGCGAGAAGCGCAGCTCCACGATCTTCGGGCGGAGCGTGCCCGGTACGAGCGAGACGGTGTACGTCCAGTACGAGTTCACCGCGAAGCTGGGGATCGATGGTGCGAAGGTCGACGTCTCCCGGGACGGCGCCGACGGCTACTCGGTGTCGGTGCCGGCGTTCACGTTCATCGGCTACGACCAGCCGAAGTTCGAGGAGGCCGTGACTGACGGCGGCGTGCTCAGCTTTGTGACGGCGGACGTCGACCGGTTCGAGCTGGTCAACAAGATCCTCGGCGACGGCCAACAGGCGGAGTACGTCGCGAAGAACCGCGAGGCCCTCGAGGAGCAGACGAAGGCGTTCTACGGACGACTCATCACCAGCATCGACCCCGGCGCCGACGTCGCGTACACGTTCGCGACCGACTCCTGACCCTCGCGTGACACCCTGACCTCGTGCCCGACCTGACCATCACGCCGGAGATCGAGCGCGCGCTGGAGCTCCTGGAGTCGGGCAGCCACCTGTTCCTTACGGGCAAGGCGGGCACCGGCAAGTCGACGCTCGTGCGGCACTTCCTGGAGACGACGGAGCGCCGCGTGGTGGTGGCCGCACCGACCGGCATCGCCGCGCTGAACGTCGACGGCTACACGATCCATCGGCTGTTCGGCTTCCGCCCGACCACGACGCTCGACGACGTCCGCTCCGGCAGCTACCGGCCGGGACGGTTCACGCGCGCGATCCGCGGTCTGCAGACGCTCGTCGTCGACGAGGCGTCGATGGTGCGCGCCGACGTGCTCGACATGGTCGAGGCCGCGCTGCGTCGCTTCGGGCCGCGCGAGGGGGAGCCGTTCGGTGGGGTGCAGGTGGTGCTCGTCGGTGACCTTCTGCAGCTGCCGCCGATCGTCGGCGACCGCGAGACCGAGTTCTTCCGCACCCACTACGACACCGAGTACTTCTACTCGGCGCACTGCTTCGACCGCGACGCGTTCCCGACCGTCGCGCTCACGACGGTGTTCCGCCAGCTCGGCGACGATACCCTCACCGGGCTGCTCAACGCGGTGCGCGAGGGGGTGCTGCTGGAGCAGGCGCGCGAGGAGCTGAACAGCCGCGTCGATCGCGACTTCGAGCCGCCGGAGGACGAGCTGTGGCTGACGCTCGCGCCGTCGAACTCGATCGTCACGGCCCGCAACCGCGAGCGGCTGGAGCGGCTCCCGGGCGAGGTCGTCACGAGCGTCGCGCGGGAGAGTGGCGACCTCGGCGGGTTCGACCCGCCCACCGACACGGTGCTGCGGCTGAAGGTCGGCGCGCAGGTCATGATGCTCACCAACGACCCCAGCGACCGGTGGGTCAACGGCTCGCTCGCGCGCGTCGTGGGCATCGAGGCCGACGACGTCTCGGGCGACGTCGAGCTGGAGGTGGAGCTGGCCGACGGCTCGGTCGTCACGGTCGATGAGTACACGTGGGAGGTGACGCGGCCGGTCGTCGACGGCGGCACGCTGACCCGCGGGGTCGTGGGCACGTACCGGCAGCTGCCGTGCCGGTTGGCGTGGGCGATCACGATCCACAAGAGCCAGGGGCAGACGCTCGACCGGCTCGTCGTCGACCTGACGGGCGGCGTGTTCGCGACCGGCCAGGTGTACGTGGCGCTGAGCCGGGCGACGTCGATGGCGGGGCTGGTGCTGAAGCGGCCGATCGAGCCGCGGCACCTGCGCACCGACCGTCGGGTCACGCGGTTCCTGTCGGGCGAGGTGGCGCGCACGGCGCCGGACCGCTTCGCGGCGCTGGGGGTCTGCTTCGTCGGCGACGAGGGCACGTTCTCGCGGCCCCGACCCGTGGAGCTGGCGGTCGCGTTCGACGACGGCACCGCGGTGAGCACGCTCGTGAACCCCGAGCGCGACCTCGCCGACGCGCGCGCCCGCTTCGGCATCTCCGCCGACGACGTGCTGCTGGCGCCGACCCTGCCGGAGGCGTGGGCGGTGCTGGCGCCGCTGCTGGAGGGCGTCACGCTGGTCGGCTCGCGGGTGGACGACGCCCTCGGCAAGGTCGACTTCGAGCTCAAGCGACTGCAGCACGTGGTGCCGATGGGTTTCGGCGTCGAGCTGCCGTTCGGCGGGTTGTCGTCGGCGGAGCGGATGGCGATGTCGTCGGGGCGTGCGGCCGACCAGGCGCGCGCGGCGCTGTCGGCGTTCACGCGGATGCGCGACGAGGGCCTGGCCGTCGCCGCCAGCACGCCGTTCGAGCCGGCCGAGGGCCTGCCCGACCCGAGCTACCTGCTCACGCGGGACCCCGACCTCACGCCCCCGTCGACCGACCGCCTCCCCACCCTCTCCGCGCTCGTGGAGGCCAGCGTCGGGGTGAGCGCGACGCTGCTCGGCGGTGCTTCTGTGCCGTCGGGGGAGCGCCCTCCGCGGGTGGTGGCCGACGCGGTGGTCGCGCGGCTGGCCAACGTCGCGACGAAGGCGTCGCGCCTCTCGCCCCAGCTCGTCGAGCGCCTGCGGATGGTCGAGAAGCTGCTGGACGAGCGCTTCGTCGACGACCTCGTCGCGACCATCGATGCAGCCAACCCGTCGGCGTCCGACGTGCTACAGCCCGGCGCGCGCGTGTGCTTCACCGGCACCGCCACGTCGCCGTCGGGGCGGACCTACGGGCGCGACGAGATGGAGCGCCTCGCCCGCGACGCCGGCCTCGCCCCCGCCGCCAACGTGACGAAGACGAGGTGCGACCTCCTCGTCGTCGCCGAGGTCGGCACCCAGTCGGGCAAGGCGCGCAAGGCCCGCGAGTACGGCAAGCCGGTGATCTCCGCGGACGAGTTCTTCGCGTGGGTGGGCGTGGTCTGACGACACCGTCGGGATGGTGCGGTCGGCTCAGCCTCGCGGAGGCTGGTCCATCCGCGCCCGGATGACGAGCCCGACGAACGCTCCGACCGCCATCGTCGCGAGGATCAGCCAGAAGTCGTCGGTCAGGAACATCGCGATCAGGCCGGGCCCGATGATCGCTGCCATGAGGATCATGGAGGCGCCGAAGAACGTGGTGGTGGCGTCGTGGTGTGGGGGTGTCTTGGTCACAGGAGCTCCTCGATGATTCCTCCGCCGCAGTACACCGCGCCGAACAGGCCGAGACGGCGGACCATGAACTTCGCTGCCTTGTTTGGCGAGCTGACCAGCTGCAGGAGCGCCTCGGTACTGAGCGTGAGGCCCAGGCACACCTTGAAGAGCTTCTTGAACTTCTTGATCCACTTCTTGCTCCACTTCGGGTCTGCAGTGATCCCGTAGCTGAAGTTGCCCGCCTTGTGCTCCACGACCTGGGTGAGCGTCGTGCCGCTGACCTCGTAGTGGGTGGGAACGGGCCTGCCGGCCGCGTCGTAGGCCCAGGGAGACTCGAAGTGGCCGAGCGGTTCCTTGCCGTTCCCGAACACCCAGACGCTGCCGTCCTGCTCGTCCAGCACGAGCCGTTCGGCGTCGCCGCCGAGCTCGAACGGGTAGCGCTCAGGAGCGTCGGCGGAGTCGATCGCGATGGCTGCGCGCACCCCGTCGGCGGTGGGCTGGACGGCGACGCGGCTGTCGTCGTGCTCTCCGTTGTAGACGCGAGTGAGCTCGTCGTCGGCGACCTCCCCGCGGCCCTTCGCTGGCGTGTCGATGGTGACGGTCCCGCCGACACCGGCCGCGACGATCTCACTCTCGCCCGACGTCGGGACGTCAACCTCAGCGTTCGGCTGCGCGACAGTCGAGCCCGCCCTCGTCGTGCCGTCGGAGATGGCATGGGTGAACGACTCCGTCGGGTCCTCTCTCGAGGCGGCACCCGCATTCACCCCGGTGACGCACACGAGCGCCAGGGCCGTCCCGGTGACGAGACCACTCGTGAGAAGAGGTTTCGACCTCCCGACCCATGCGTCCGTTCGCGTGATCTTCACGGGTCGGTGTCGGGACCATCCGGGTCGGTCAGCAACGCTGCATGCGACCAACAGCGTGACGGCAGCAGCCGCTGCGACGGTTTCAGCGGTTCCGTTCGACGTCCACAGTCCGATGCCGGCGGCGACGGTGACGGCGGCGACCGTCGCGCGACTCTTGGTGACGCTCATGCAGCTCTCCCTCGACTCTCGTGCTCGCGGGTCACGCTGCCGGAGGGACCACCCCTCGCGCGAGCGCGCGGCCCCGTCTTCTCGAGTTCGTGAAGAACTCTTCCGATCCCGTGCTTCATCAGGTAACGGCTGACCGAGTCGTGTGCTGCTCGGGGCAGCCAAGGCGCGCAGGGTCGTCAGAAGGACACCTCGGCCGACGAGTTCTTCGCGTGCGTCGGCGGGGTCTGACCGTCAGGAGTCGGCTGCGGGTGCGGAAACTGACCGTCGCTTGAGTCGAGGGCGTCCGTAGTAGGCCCAGACGAGATAGGCGGCGACCGCGGTACCGACCCAGAGGGCGCCGTCCGCCGCGGCCTCGGCGCGCGCGACGTAGCGCAGGAGGGGCTGGCACATGACCACGACGAAGAGGATGTTCAGGCAGTCGTCGACACTCAGGTCGTCGCGTCGGGCGGTCCCGCCGTCCGCGAGCGAGCGTCGCGCGTCCCGTCGGCGTCGACCGACGATCACCCACGCCGTCCAGGCGGCGACGGCCACGGCAGTGGTGAGCGCCCCGAGACCTTCGGCTCGTCCGGTCACGGTCCACACGGTGGCTGCGCTGGCGGCAGCCACGACGACGACCGCGACGTGCGCTCGCTTGACGTCCACGGATCTCCCTCCGGGCACGCGTTGGTCGGTGCTCCTCGGCAAGGGTGCCACTTTCCGCCGACGCCGGCGGCAACCCCGACCGCACCTCTCGAACTCGTGAACGACGCTTCACCTCACCGCCGTGGGTGGTGTAGTAGGGGGATGGAACTCGAGGTGGTGCAGGGCGACATCACGGCCCAGGACGTCGACGCCGTGGTCAACGCGGCGAACCGTGCCATGCGTGGCGGGGGAGGGGTGGACGGCGCGATCCACCGCGCGGGCGGCCCGGAGGTGCTGGAGGACTGCCGTCGCCGCTTCCCGCACGGTCTGGAGACGGGCCAGGCCGGTTGGACGACGGCCGGCCGCATGCCGTCGAGGTGGGTGATCCACGTCGTGGGACCGAACCACAACCGCGGCGAGCGCGACCGCACGCTGCTGACGTCGTGCTACGCCAAAGCCCTGACCGTGGCCGACGAGCTCGGCGCCACATCGATCGCCTTCCCGCTGATCAGCGCGGGCTCCTACGGCTGGCCGTTCGACGACGCCGTCGCGGCAGCCGTCGACACCCTCCGCTCCACCCCTACGCAGGTCGCTTGGGCCCGGCTCGTCGCCTACGACAAGCGCGCGTTCGACGCGATCGCACGTCGGCTCGAGGCTTGATTGCCGCCTCGATTCGGTTGCGCCGCCTACATCAAACGGTGAATTTGCGATACAGCCTCCTGAGTGGACGAAGGCACGTAGGTTCCGGGGATGGGATTTTTCAGCGAGCTGTTCAAGCAGCCACCGCCATCAGTGACCTTCACGCCGGTGCGTGGTGAGCAGCTGTTCGTGGGGGAGTCGTTCTATCAATCGGCACTCGTCGGCCTGTTGAAGGCCCGGGGGCACGCGCCTGCGTCCCTCAAGAACTGTCGCTTGCCGATCAACGAGTCTTTCGTCGCTCACCTGACTCCCGAGGCCCGCAACCCTCACGACCCGAACGCCGTTGCTGTGGTCGTCGACAACCACGTCGTCGCCTACCTGTCGCGCGCGAACGCTGCTGAGTACCGAAGGACCCTAGGTACAAAGAGCGGGGAGGCAACCGTGGCCCTTTGGGTCAAGCCTGGCGGCAAGGGCATCGTGTCCGTGTGGCCACAGGAGTAGCCGTTCCTCCTCGGCGCTTGGAACGCCTAGTCTGACATCGCGCTCCCGTAGCCCAATGGCAGAGGCAGGCGGCTTAAACCCGCCCCAGTGTGGGTTCGACCCCCACCGGGAGCACGGACCTGAACGGCACATTGCCGCAGGTCAGAGGCAAGTTCGTTTGTGATCCTGAGGCCGTGAAGGGCTCGGTGGTCACGAAGTGGTCACGCGGGCTCACAGATCGGGCCTTCCGAATCGGCGGTCGAACTCAGCACGGCCGCCCTGAGGGATGGCCGGGTAGAGCTCGCGCAGTCTCGCAATGTGTGAGTCGTCGAGCCGGTCGAAGACCTCGGGCCAGGACATGCCCGCAACCTTGAGGCCGGCGTCTTGGAAGACCTCGTACACCTTCAGGAACGCTTCGCCCTGTGGCTGACGCAACGAGAACGCCTCGAGGATGAGCGCATCGGCCGCCTCCTTCTCTTCGCGAGTCACCTCCGACAGCCCCTGCAGCGCGCTGGGATCGAGGGCCGTCCACGCCTTCACGATCGCGTCGACGACTTCGGCATGGATGTTGTCGCTCATGAGGGATCTCCTGTCAGAAGGGCCGCGACCCGCGCCGCCGCCACAGACTGCATCTCAAGGTCCACGTGGCTGTAGATGTCCAGCGTCACGCTGATGCTCGAGTGCCCCAGGCGCTCCTGGACGATCTTCGGGTGCACGCCAGCGTTGAGCGCGACCGTGGCATAGGTGTGGCGCAGGTCGTGCAGGCGGATCAGTGGAACGCCCGAGGCGAGGACGTCACGACGGAACTTGTCACTGAACACCTTCGGGTGGATCGGCCGACCGTCAGCGGCGGCGAACACCATGTCCTGGTCGTCGTACCCGATCCCAAGGGCGAGGCGCTCCTGGTTCTGCCGCGCGCGGTGGGCGCGCAGCGCGGCGATCGTGCCGTCGTCGAGCGCAAGCTGTCGCCGCCCCTTCGCGGTCTTCGGGCTGCTGAACTCGGCCGCAATGTCGCCCTTGCGCTGCGCGCCGGTGGAGACGTAGCTGCGGACGATTCGCAGGTGCCGCGCGTCGAGGTCGATGTCAGACCACTTCAGGCCGAGCGCCTCTCCGCGGCGCATGCCCGTGTAAAGCATCAACTGGTAGGCGCCATAGTTCCTGTCGTCCCTCACAAAGGCGAGGAACGTGCGTGCCTGCTCGGTCGTCCACGTCTTCATCTCGCGCGCGGCCGTCAGTGCCGGCGGGTCGGACCGGTCGACGGGGTTGTGACTGAGCGCGCCCCACTTCTGCGCATCGCGGAATGCGCGGTGCAGGATCATCGCGATGTAGCGGACCGATTTCACCGAGAGCTTGCGATGATCGTCGTCCCCGTCGAGGAGCAGCGAGTACAGCAGGTTCAGGGACTGGCCGTCGACCTTCTGCAGCTGCCGGGCACCGAGAAAGCGGCCGGCGACATGCAGACGGATGTTGCGAGCGTAGGAGTCGTACGTCGAGCTCTTGAGCGTGTGCCGCACTGACGGCAGCCACGTGGTCTGGAGGAACTCGGCGACGGTCTGCCGGCTCGGGGCGACGTATTCCGCGTGCTCGAGTGACGTGAGGACTCGCGTGAGCTCGGCCTGCGCGGCCTTCTTGGTCGCGAACCCGCGGCGGCGGGTCTGCTTGCGCTTCGGCTTGCCGGAAGGCAGGATCTCGTCGCTCTCGACGTCGACGATAAAGCCCCACGTTCCGTTGGCGGCTTGCTTCACGCTGCCGCGACGTCCGTCGCTCATGAGTCGTTCCTCTTCCTTGCTCGCTGAGCAGCTTTGCGCTGGCGTTCCTTTTCGCGACGGCAGTCCGCCGCTGTGCAGTAGACGAGGTCGCCGTCGCGTGGGCGACGGGGCAACTGGACCGGCGTCCCGCAGTTCACGCATTGGAAAATTGACCGACGCTCACCGTCCGTGCTCAAGCGACGGACGAGCTCCAAGGTGTACATCCCCCACGAGTCCTGAACCTTCATCACCAACTCAGGACGTCGTCGCTCCAGCCAAGAGACACCAGCTTGAACGCCGCACTGAGAAAGAAATCGCTCGGAGGCACGAGAGACCAGGTCTCTCGACCGGCCGGGCAGAGGCTTCCCGTCGCGCTGGATCTCCTCCAACGCAAGCCGTTGAACGATGTCACGACCGGGGTATCCCGGCACGCTCACACCCTCGACATGCCACGGTGCAATCACCCGACCGCGCCGAATGGTGTAGGCGAGGTCCAACACCGTTTCGAAGAAGGTGGCGAGACGTACAGCCTCTTCCACCCGGACTCCCGCGATCGGACTGCTTTTCGACGGCCCGCCCGCCAGGCAACTCCCTCCACGTCCGGGACCGCGGCCATCCTCGAGGGATGTCCGGTCCGGCACTCGATGCCACATCGGGAGGCCGTGATCCCGGCACAGTACCGACAGCCCGAATCGACGGACGTGCTCCACGAGATGGTCGGCCCGACCTTCGTTGAGGACAGCGAGCGCACGGAAATGATCGAACGCGTCGCCCACTGAGTGTCGAAGACGACGAGGCCGTGGCTCGAAGTCGCCGTCGTCCTCGAAGACGTCGCTCGGCAGGACCGACTCGGCTTCTCCGCTGAACAGCACCCATGCCCCGTCGGCTGAGAGCTCGGCCGACGGATAGCGCCAGACCGCCCACTCCATCGTGGTCAGAACGAGCTGGTTCTGCATGTCCCACCCTTGTGTCCCTAGGTGTCCCTGGCTGATTGCTTGAACTCTCTCACCGCGAACTACAGGCTGTCAACAGGAACCACCAAGAGAGGCCGAGATGGCAGACAGCATGGCTACCTACATGACCGAAGACGAGGTCGCGGAGTACATCCGCACGCCCACAGAGACCCTGCGGTACTTCCGTCGGGTACGGAAGGGTCCGCGGTCGTTCAAGATCGGGCGCCGCGTCCTCTACGACCTCACGGACGTCGACGCATGGCTCCAACAGCAGAAGGCCGCGGCCTCGTGACCGCGCTGCCCGATCCGCGCAAGAGGCCGCTTCTCAAGGTCGCGGAGGTCGCCGCCTACCTGCCCGACGGAATCAGCGAGAAGGCCGTCCGCGCTGCCATCGACAACGGACAGATCAAGTCCGTCCGGGTTGGCCGCTACGTCCTCGTCCCCACCGTCGAGCTCTGGCGCATGGCCGGCATCGACCCCGCGCGAAGTGATGCCGCCCCCGCAGCAACGGAGACGGCATCTCAGACCACGTCCACCGGCGAGCAGAACGGAAGTCGAGATGAGCCTACGCCCCTCCACGCCGCCTGAACAGGACGACGAGCTCGCGCCCCTCCTCGCGATCTTCGACGCCCAGAAGCGCCTAACCCAGGCCGCGGAAGACCTCGCCGCAGCGCTCGACACCTGCGACATGTCCCGCGAGCAGTGGGATCGCGCTACCTGGGGCGCTTCCCGCGACGCCGCCCGACCCTTCTACACAAACTACCGACCGCGGCCCTCCCGGCCGCACGAGTTCGAGCCGCAGCCGCTGCGTCTCATCTACGGCGAGGGCGGCGGTGACCAGTCCGCATGACTACGACCCCCACCGCGCGCGAAGCCGCCAACTTCCTCGCCGACATCCTCTTCGATCACCCTTCCCGCATCGTTCAGGACGCCCTCGCCGGCGCCACAGCCGCCCACTGGCGGAACCGAGCGGACCGCCTCGACGCCGCCCGCCCGAAGCCCGGTGACTACTTCGGCGCCCGGTGGGGCCGACTCGACCACATCCCCGACGACCCACGCATTCTTGCGCTCGACCGCAGGCTCGCGACCCTGGCTGAAGTCTTCAGGATGCGCGCGTACGTCTGCGACGTGAACGAGATCAGCCCGACGCTCGTGGACGAGATCGCACGCCAGCTCGGAGCGGGGGCTGCGTGACCGCCAACGACTGGGACGCCGACGAATACATGCGCGCCGTCGAAGCCGGCGAGGTGACCATGCCCGGCTTCGAACGCACCTGGCAGCCCGTCGACCTCACCGACGTCCTCTCCGGCCGCTACGAGCGCCCCAAACCGTCGGTCGGTCGCCGCATGGATGGCATCGGCATCCTCTACCCCGGCAAGGTCCACACCCTTTCCAGCGAGTCCGAAGCCGGCAAGACCTGGTTCGCCCTCGAGCTCGCTGCCCAGGAGATCCGCGACGGCCGAGACGTCGTATACCTCGACTTCGAAGACGACGAGGGAGGCGTGGTCGGACGACTCCTCACCATGCAGGTCGCCCCTCAGGTGATCAACGACCACTTCCGCTACATCCGACCGACCACTCAGCTCGGCCACGCCATCAACGTCGACGACCTCCGCGGCGCCGTCACCAGCGCCACCACCTTCATCGTCGTTGACGGAGTCACCGAAGCCATGACCCTTCACGGCCTGAACCCGCTCGACAACGCCGACATCGCCGAGTTCGGACGGCTCCTGCCCCGCAGGCTCTCCGCCTGGGGCCCCGCTGTGCTCTGCCTCGACCACGTCACGAAGGACCGCGAGACCCGCGGCCGCTACGCCATCGGCGGCGTCCACAAGCTCAACGCCCTCGACGGCGCCGCGTTCCTCCTCGAGAACCGCACAGCCTTCGGCGAAGGCGTCACCGGCCGATCAACCATCCGCATCGCCAAGGACCGCCCCGGCGGCCTCCGCCGCCACGCCCTGCCCTCCAAGAGCGGCCTCCACTGGTTCGGAGACCTCGTCGTCGAGGTCCACAACGACACCTGGGCCGAGGTCTACATCGAAGCCGCACACGAGGGCGACCCCAACCGCCGACCTGTCGACGTCATGACACAGATCGTGCGCGCCATCGAAGAACACGGCCCTCTCTCTGCCAACAAGGTCCAGGCCCTTCTCGGAGGCAAGGCCGAGAAGAACCGCAAGGCCCTCGCCTACCTCCAGCTCGACGGCTACCTCAGCGAGGCCACACCACACGCGCTCCTCAAGCCCTACGGAGGCGGATCCGAATGACCAACTTCGACCCCTCGACCCCCACCTCGACCCCCCTCGACCCAGACAGGGAGTCGAGACCTCGACCCCTCGACCCGGCCTATAGGTCGAGGACGAGGGTCGACGTCCCTCGACCACCGGAATCGCAGCGACGCAGGAGCCAACCGATGAAATCCACCTCGACCCCCTACCGGACGACCAGCGCCCGACAGGCGCAACGCCAGAGCATCGACCTCATCCGAGCGCGAGCCCGTGAACGCCGACCACGACGACGAGCAGCGAAGCACCCGGCCGAAGGAGAAACCCATGACTGACCCCCGCGAGCCGTCGAGCAACCCCATGCGGTTCGGCGCTGACGAGGCACCCCATGCGTCGCGCTGCGAGGCGAAGACGCGGTCGGGTTCGCAGTGTGGGTCGTGGGCGATGCGTGGTCAGCGTCGTTGCCGGATGCATGGCGGCTCGAGTCCGCAGGCGCGGAAGGCTGGCGAGCGCCGGCTGGCGACTCGGGCAGCTGTGGCCGAGCTGAACGCTGTACTGGCTCACGAGGGCCTCAAGCCGATCGAGGACCCGTACAACGAGATGGCGTTGCTGGCGTCGGAGGCTCGCGCGTTCCAGGCGGCATGTGCGCAGCGGGTGAATGCGCTGAACGCGATCCGGTACGAAGCGTCAGGGGCAGGCACGGAGCAGACTCGCGCCGAGGTCGCCCTGTACGAGCGGTCCATGGATCGCGCGGGGAAGTTCTTGGACGTGCTGATGCGGTCCGGGTTCGAGGAGAGACGGGTGCGCGTCACCGAGGAGCAGGCGCGGCAGATGGCTTTGATTATCCAGGAGATCCTGGGTCGCCTCGGTCTGGATGCGCGGCAGGCGGCGCTGGTGCCTGTGGTCGCTCCCGAGGTGCTTCGCAAGTACTCGGGCCAGTCGGAACTGCGCGCGATCCAGGGCGGGGCATGAGTGCGCTTCGGCGTGACCACGCCGTGACCACTGGTCGGCTGACCTGCGGCGATGTCCGCCGAATGTGGCTTGGTGTCACACCGGAGGGTCGACGCGCGATGGCGTGTGGTGTGTCGTGACCGCCACGTCGCAGGTCGTCATTGCTCGCGCGCTCGGGTTGATCACGGCCGCTGTCGGAGCGAAGACCGGAGACGAGGCTGTGCAGGCAGTCCGTGCCGAGGCGGCCGACATGTCACCTGAGCTTGCTCGTCGTGCGGCGACCTACCTTGCCGTGCAGATCGTGTGGCGACGTATGCCGAAGCGGTCGCGGGCAGCGATGCGCGAGTGGGTCGCGCAGGAGTGGGTGCGGGTCATGCAGTCGCCCGTCGTCGTCCCGGCAGGGTCGATCCAGCGAGGCGGTGTCGACGATGGCGCGTGAGCGTGCTGCCTCGTCACCGCTGTTCGGCGAGAGCCTTCGCCAATTGGTCGGTCCGTCCGCGGACCTCCATCGACAAGTTGCCGAACTCGTCCGTTCCGTCGTGCGGCGCATCTGCCCTGGGCGCCTCGGCGGCGAGAAGCAGAAGATCCTCACAGGCTTCCATCAAATCGATGATGTCTTGGCGGAGTCGAGGCGTCAGGAGCGCAAGTTCGTGGCCGGATCGACGAAGAGGGTCGAGCGCCGATGTGGTGGCGTCGAACCAGGAGCGAGCGGATTCGACATCGGTCCACTCGTTGCGGGAGCTGGCCTTGATGGTGACGATCAAGAACGCGTTGACGTCGGCGAGAAAGGAGGCCGCGATAGTGGAGCGTCGAGACCGGCGGGCTTGTCTGCCCCCCAACCACTGCACCCCGAAGCCGCCGAGCAGGGCAAGCACACCACCACCGAGCCCGGCCAGGAGCGTCTCGCTCATTGCATCGCCACGCCGGCTGCGGCGCCCGCGACGGAGACGAGCAGGTCCCGGCCGAGGCTGCCCAGGGCGTCGAGCGCCTTGCGCGCGTCCTCGAGGATTGCTAGGAGTCGATCGGCGACGGAGTCGGCTGAGGGCCACGCCTCGGCGAGCTGTTGGGCGCCGCCGCTGACCGCGACGACCCGACCTGCGTGGACTGGGCTGACCAGTCGCGTCTCGACAAGACCTGCATCTTCCAGCCGGCGTAGAGCGGCGAGCACGTCATCTGAGGGCAGGTCTGTGTCCTGCATGATCTCGAGGATCTGGACACCGGTGTCTGACCGGTCGGCGTTGATCAGCCCTACAACGGACTGCAGCACTGGCTTGTGCAGCGTCTCCCAGATCGTGGGCGCGGGCTGGTTCATGACGGCTCCTGAGGTGGTGTCGGGATGTTGAGGCTACGTCTGAGGTCCGACGTTCGGGCTCGCTTGGCGAAGTTGGTCCGGTGGATGGGTGATCGTCTGGATCCTCCAATGCGAGCGGCACCTGGTCTGGAGGATCCGTTGCAGGTGGCGTTGCGGATGGTGATCGCCGCGACTCGCGGTGATGACCCTGGCTCAGCGATCCAGGCTGCGTACGAGGTGCTCGAGCGGACGAGTGTCGATGTTGCGGTCCGCGCGTCTTTGCACCTTGCGGTGATCGCGGCGCTGTCGGGGGGTTCATCGCGTGACGGGTTCCGGGAGTCGGCTTCGCGACTGCTCACCAACGAAGTGTTCGCCAAGCTCGTAGCTTCGGTGGAGGTGAGCGAGGGTGCGTGAGGCTACGAGGTACGCCGCGGTGCCTCCCTACGTCGCGAACTGGCTTCTCGGGAAGGTGCCGCCGCAGGTGTGGCGAGAGGCGATCGTCGCTGCGCAGGTGAATGCGCCGCCGGGGTTGTCGCGGGACCTTGAACGCGCCAGGGATCAGCTTCAGGCGTCGGCGGATCAGTGGATGTCGATGCTGCAGCAGCGGGGCGGTTTCCCGAAGGAAACTCCGGGCGCGCAACAGGTCGATCACGAGGGAAAGTCGGAGTGTCCCTCCTCGGATCCTGCGGGCTCGCTGTCGAGTTCGGAGGCCGCCGACCTCCTGGGGGTCACGCGGCAGTACATCGGGCAGCTGGTCAACCGCGGGGCCCTCAGGGGGCAACGGGTCGGGGGACGGTGGCTGATCGACGCGGCGTCGGTCGTTGAGCTGAAGCACACAAAGGAGCAAGCGGATGGGGAAGGTCTCGGAAGCTGAGGTCGATCGCGCGATCGCGCACATGGTCGGCCGCGAGAGTCCGGCGGTTGCGGCCCCTGCGGCGGGGGCGACCGCGGACTTCCGTCGTGTCGGTCTGAGCGAAGCGGACGCTGCGAAGGCAGCGAGTGGCCTGGAGCGAGGCGTGTACTCCTCGTTCGCGGAGGCTGCGTCGCTGACGTCGGCTTTCTCGACGACTTCCGGGGCGCTGGACCACGAGCTGGTCGAGAGCGTGGGCCGTGCCCGCCGTGTCTCCGACGACGTCTCTCGCCACATCCATGAGGCACTGCAGGGCAAGTCCGCTGCGCAGGCGCAGTCGCTGCTGAGCAGGATCGAGGCGGCCCTGCTCGGCCAATCGCCAGGTGGCGAAGCCGCTGTGGTGCCCGCGGAGAAGCGCGCCGAGGTGGCCGAGTCGTTCAAGACGCTGCGTCAGTTGGTGGATGGACGATGAGCGTCGAGCGCGAGGCGCTCCTCAGCGGGGTCCAGCGGTGGCTCGCCGCCGAGCGCGAATGGGCGTCGAAGGTTCGCGAGGCAGAGGCTGAGGCCGACGATCTGAGCCGGTCGATGGGTGGTGACGTACTCGACGCACCCGAGCGGGCCACTGAGCTTGCCACGAAGCTCGCTGCCGCTCGCGCATCCCGTGAAGTCGCCGAGGCATCCCGACTGGCGGTCGCCCCTCGGCTCGTTGCCGCGCGGATCGCGGTGCTCGAACATGACGCAGCCGCGTACGAGGCCGAAGCCTCCGCGATCCGTGTCGAGCTGGAAGCGCACCAGTCCAAGACCACGCGCCTGCTGGCGCAGCTGCGACGGCACGAGGGCGAGTTCGTCTCGGTCGAGCAACACATCAGCACGATCCAGGACATCGCGTCGTCCACAGAATCTCTGTTCCTCGACTCGCGCTACTCCGTCCAGAAGCGGTCGAAGTCGTCCATGATCATCGAGCGCCTCCAACGCACCGATCTGCGCGCCCGGGTGCTGAGGATGCTCATTGCGGGCGACGACCCTCGACCGGAAGTCTCCGCTGTCGCATCCATGGTTGACGGGAAGGTCTTCGGAGTACCTGCGAGCGAGTTCTGGCCCCCGGCGGTGGCCGGCGATGCCGCGATCTGGACAGTCGGCGAAGCGGTAACGCGGCGCCCTGACCTAGTAGCAGTCTCATGACGTCGCCCAGGCCCGCCGCTCGAGGGCGGAGCGCGCGATGAACGACCTCAACGACACCTCGACCTCCGACCTCGAGGGGAGACCCGCGCGCGTGGTGGGTCTGACGCGTGTGTCAATAGAGCGCGCGACCGAGATGCTTCTCGCTCTCGCGGATGGCGCGGAGGGAACTCGGTCGCTGGGTGCCCCGCTCGAGAAAGCGATCAGCGACGACAGCAGCCTCGACCTGGCCTACGTGCTCGCAGGCATGGCTTCCGTCGCGGTCCGAGAACTCGCTTCGGCTGTCGGTCAAACGGAGGCCACGGTCGTGGGGGTTCTGCGGGCGCGTCTTCTCTTCGTTTACGCGAGGGAGGGCTGAGCAATGGCGTCGGTGAACGTGGACACCTCCGACCTCGACCGGCTGGCGGTCGAGCTCGCAGTCCTGGTCCCTGCGGCCGCGCGAGCGCGGGTTCGTGTCGCCGTGCAGAAGACCTCCGATGACATCAAGCGCGACGCGCAGGCGCTTGCACCGGTCGACACCGGCAACCTGCGGTCGTCAATCCATCGCTTGACGATTGACCGAGCTTGGGCAGTCACCTGTCGGGTCCGCGCGGACGCGGACTACGGCGTTTACGTCGAGTACGGAACCTCCACCCAGGCTCCGCAGCCCTTCATGGGGCCGGCGTTCGACCGCCACGTCGGTCCGTTTGCCGATGCAGTGGCCCAGTCCGCTGGGGAGTGGTGGTCATGAGCGATCGCAAGGTGACCGTGCTCGTCACGGCAGACATGTCGCAGTACCGGACGGCGATGCAGCAAGCCTCGCGCGACACCGCAGCTCTCGGTGTCCAAGGACAGAGGTCCGGCGGACAGGTCTCCAGTGCTCTCAAGATCGCAGCCGGGTCGGTCGCGACGGTCGGCATCGCGAAGCTCGTCAAGGACTCGGTGCAGCTGGAGGCCGCGTACTCGCGGACCATGCGTCAGGTCGCGCAGCAGACGAAGGCGCCCAAGGCTGCGATGGCCGAACTGGACGACCTGGCGATGAAGCTCGGCGCCGACACGGTGTTCTCCGCTCAGGAGTCCGCGTCGGCGATGCTCGAGCTTGCGAAGGGTGGCCTGTCGCCGGCGCAGATCCAGGCTGGCGCGTTGAAGAACTCGCTCACCCTGGCGGCGGCGGGTAGCCTGGACCTGGACGTGGCGGCGAACTCGGTCGTCAACACGATGGGCGCGTTCCGGTTGGAGGCGTCGCAGACCGACGAGGCGGTGTCGGCTCTCGCGGGCGCCGCGAACGCCTCGAGCGCGGACGTCTCGGACATCACGCAGGCGCTCGCTCAGGCCGGCACGGAGGCCAACTCGGCGAGCCTGTCGGTGCAGGAGACCACGGGCATCCTGGCGGCTTTCTGGAACGCGGGCATCCAGGGTTCGGACGCGGGCACGTCGCTGCGGACCATGTTGACGCGTCTGGTGCCGCAGACGAAGGAACAGGCTCAGGCGATGGCCGAGCTGGGGCTGACGTTCACCGACAGCAACGGCGAGTTCGTGTCCGCGACGCAGATCGCCGAGCGGCTCCAGCGCACCTTCGGCGGCATGTCCGCGAAGGAGCGGACGGCCGCGTTGACGACCATCTTCGGTGCTGATGCCCGCCGCGCGGCGAACGTCCTCATCCAGGAGGGCGCTGAAGGGCTTGAGGGCTACATTCGGCAGACGTCGGACCTGGGCGCGGCGCAGCGTCTCGCGGATGCGTCGATGTCGGGCACTTCGGGAGCGCTGGAGAATCTGTCCGGGCAGATCGAGACCGCGAAGATCCAGTTCGGCAAGGGTCTGGCGCCCGCGATCGTCGAGGTCGCGGACCGGCTCTCGGACTTGGCCGCCGACGGAGACTTCGAGGAATGGGGACGCAAGGCCGGGGACGCAGCGGTCTGGCTCGTCGACACGCTCGGACCGGCCGCGGAGTCCACACTGCCCGCTGTCGCCACGACGATGGGCATCGCAGCCGACGCAGCTGAAGCACTCGCCCCAGCCGTGAAAGCCGTCGCCGACGCCTTCAACGCGATGCCGGAGTGGGCTCAGACCGCCCTCGTGACCGGGGCGTTCGCGCGCTACGCCGTACCGAAGGTCCTGCCGGGAGCTGCCGGCGCCGCGGCTGCCGGAGCCGGCGCCAGCGCCGCCGGGTCGGCCGCAGGAGGCGCAGCGCGAGGGACCGCACTGGGTGCCGTCTCCAAGACCGCACTGGGCCGGTCCGCCGGGGTGATCGGCATCGCCGGGATCCTGGGCGAGATCTACAACGACAAGCTCCTCGAGTCCCTGCCGAAGCGGTACGAGGATCTGCGCCAGTCGGCGATGACGGCGAACGAGAAGCAACGCGAGACGCTCGAACTCCGCAACCAGATCTTCGGCGAGGACCTCGGCGGTGGTGGAGGCACCCGTGGAGCGCTGTGGCAGTTCGAGGACCTTGGCGAACGGACCAGGCTCGCCTCCGCTGGCCTGGGGAAGTACGCCGACGAACTGATCAAGCTGCCGGCCGAAGTCACGACCAGGATCGCCACGCCGGGCGCCGTGAAGTCGATCGAGGACGTGGTCGCCCTGTCGCGGCAGTACGGTCTGACGCCCGAAGAGGTCGAGACGATCATGCGGGCGAAGGACTTCGCCACACGCGACATCCAAGAGGCCATCGGCTACCTCTACTCCGTCGACGGCGACTCGGCCACGCTCAAGGTCGACGCGAACACGCAAGCCGCGCGGCAGGCCGTAGGAGGGCTGCTGTCCTTCGCGAACAGCCTGCCTGGGATCAGCATCCCCATCCAGCCGGCTGCAGCCACCGGCGGAGTCGTGCCGCAGGGTTTCGCATCCGGTGGAGTGGTGCCCGGTCGGCCCCCGTCGAACCCGATGCTGGACAACGTCATCGCTCGTGGCCCCGCGGGGAAGACGCTCATGGTGCGTTCTGGTGAGTGGATCATCAACGAGCGGTCCTCGCGCGAGAACGACGAGTGGCTGGCCGCGATCAACGCTGGCCTGAACCTGTCGGACCTGCTGGGCGACGTCCCCGGGTTCGCGTCGGGTGGACAGGTCGACGCGGTCTCCTCCCTCGAGCTGACCCGGCTGCGGATCCGCATGCGGGACCTGCAGCGGTCGTTGAACGAGCGGGAGAAGTACGGCGAGAAGCCGAAGGGCAAGGACACCCGCCCGACGCGGTACGTGCTGCGTGGCCTGGATCGGGTGGAGGCGCGGCAGGATCTGATCGAGACCCGCCGCGAGTACGCGGGCACGCTGCGCGCGTCGCGGGATGCCCGTCGCCGGGGCATGAGCCCCGATCAGTACAACGAGTACCGCGACAACCGCGCCGAGCAGCGCCGTCAGCTGCGCGAGGACCGCCGCCAGGCGACCGACTCGTTCATCAGTAGCAACACGTCGATCGAGGGGCTGTCTACGCCTGAGCAGGTGGAGCGGGCGTTGGACCGGTCGATCGCGGACATGGCGACGCTGACGAGTCTGCTGTTCCAGTTGAAGAAGCATGGCGCGGCTCCGTGGCTGCTGCAGCAGCTGCAGGCGGCGGGTCCGTCGAAGTCGGCGATCAAGCTGGCCCGGCATTACTTGTCCGACGCGAACGCGTTGCGGCGTGTGAACGCTCAGGTCCCGACCCTGCAGGGGGTGGCTGGCGCCTACGGCCAGTTGACGACGGATCCGGCGTGGATGGCTGCTCGGGGTTGGTCGGGGAATCTGTCGGCTGCGCAGCGTCAGCAGGTCACGAAGCTCGAGCAGACGGTCACGATGAAGTTCGACGAGACGTCCCTGGCTCGCGAGGTCGCCCGCCTGGTCCAGCACAACCTGGATGCCGGTCAGCAGAGGGTGGGGGTGCTCGGATGACGGCCTACGGTCTGGGGCACTACGGCATCGGCCTCTACGGGATCGCGGTTCGTGAGCGATTCAACGACAGCAACCGAAGGGCGGGTCGCGGATGAGCACGGTTCGCGCTCAGTCGTCGATAACGCCGACGCCTTCATCACCGAGCGCTTCGATGAAGAGTCGAGCTAGGTGGCGCCAGTCGGCTTCAATCGCCCGCTCATCTGAGTGAATCTCCACGGCATCCTGAAGCGTGATGCCTTCCATGGGCGAGTAGGCGATCCACCAACCGCGCTGCGAGCCGTCCCAGGCCGCGAACGCCATCTGCCTGTTGGCGGACTTGCTGAGTCCACCCCAGATGAAGTCGCCGGGAAAAGGACCCGAGATTCCTCGAAAGTTGTTGGCTTTGGGCCATGCGCTCCAGGCACGGTTGAAGGCGAATGCGAACTTCATCTTGTCGGACGACACTGCGTCGACGCCCTCGAGCAGCACCCCGAGAGCGAGCCCGATGACGACGTGCTTCCGCTGAGCGTCGCGAGATGGGGGCATGAGTCGATCGTAGGGTTCGGACCCGACAATTCGTCAGATCTTCGCTTTAGCCTGGACCAGTGAGCCAGTATCCGTGTGCAATCACCCCTGGCGCCGAGGACAAGTCCGGCGCGGTGCGTCTTGGGGTCCGATGGATCCTGCGGCAACAGCGAGAACTCGGTGGGGAGATCTTGCTCGACGTTCCGAACGCCTATGTGTTGAGCGAATGGCAGGGGGTCTCCGCTCTAGCGAAGATGCCGAATGTCAGAGTTTCGAAGCGTGGGCGCGGTTTCCCGAACGGACCGGTGCTGGCCGTGTGGCCCACGGCGAAGGCTTTCACAGAGCTCTTGTCCCACGATCACGACATCCGAGCGATGTGCCTGCTGCCCTGGCAAGCGCCCACGTCGCCATTGCCGTGGGTGACGGCATGGGCGAACGGATCCAAGGCGGAACTGCTGGGAGAGGCGTTCGTGCCGTCCGGAAACGTAGGCCTAGACAGGGCGGTCAGAGCTGGCTTGGAGAGTCTCGCTGGCAATTTAGGCGGGACGCTGGGCTACGGCATGGTGAAGTCCACCATCAAGATCCTGGCCGACGCGCGCCTTGCGATGCCGCCTGAGCAAGTGCGGGCCCACATGTTGGAGAAGGGATGCCGTCCAGAGGACGCAGCTGAGGCGTACAAGCTCTGCCAGCGCGTCGCCGCGGGAGTGAAGCTGCGGTGGCCCGAGGTCGGCCGAATGGACCCCGCGATACTTCGAGAGTGGTCGCAGCGGAATCGGACTTGACCAAGGTCCCGCCTGCGCCTCTGAGAGGAAGAGTCGGTGGGGCTCCGTAGGTTGCCCCCATGGCGCGCCAACGACTCAGCCCCGACCGGCATCTCGAGATCCGTCTGACGACGACCGCTCGCCGGCTAGCTCGCGAGGGTGCGAATCGGGCCGCGGCCGTTGCTGAGCTTCGCGAGATCGCCGCCGGGAGAGCTGACATCCTCTCTGAGGCGTGTGGGATGGCACTGGGCGGGTTCCTGGCTCAGCCAGGCATCTATCACCCGCAGGACCTGCACGCCCCGGCGCTACTGCTCGAAGCCGGCGCGGACTGGACGCTCGAGGCTGGGTTCGCTGGTCGGGCTCGGCGTGCAGTGGGCGGGCGCCACACGACTGCGCGCAGCGCGGTCCACTAGCCGGACACGCTCAGCGGATGGCGTGCGACGCGCGCATCATGGGTGTTGGTACGCTCGCAGTAAGCAGCATAGGAGGCGCCGCTCTGAACGCTCAGCACGACTGGGGAGACCTGGCCGCCCTTATGCCCGAGGGCGGGCGACGATACGCACGTGCGCCGATCGTTGAAGCATCCATCGCGATCGCGATCAGCGAGACACTGAGCGACGCGTCCGTGCTCGAGAGCGCTTTCACCGAGGGCTTCACTCGCGAACCAGCTTTCGACGTCTCCAATGAGTTTGAGGTCATCGGCGACCAGGTCATTGGGACGACGACCGGCGAGGTGAACGGTTACGTTTTTCGATCGGATGACTCAGCTGTGCGAATCGGCACGATGCGCGATGCATTCATCGGGTCGTCGTTCAGTACCTATGAGACGTGGGAGAAGTTTTCGAGCAACTTGGAAGCGTACTGGTCGCGCTACAAGGAGCTCGCCGAACCGCGGTTTGTCAGCGGGATTGCCGTCCGCTTTGTGAATCGCATTGACGTCCCAAGCGAGTCCATCGAGTTCAAGGACTACCTGCGGACTTCCGTGGATGTGTCTTCCTACCTTCCCCAGTCCGTCACTAGTTTGTTCATGCGAATCGACGTCCCGCTGCCCAAGCATGGGGCGGTGGTGGGTATAGTTTCTGCACTGGCGCCCCAGGCCTTGGATGGGCACACCTCCCTCCTGCTCGACATCGAGGCTCGCTCAAGCGTTGCGCTCGACGTCCGGGACCCTGAATTTGATGCAAACCTGCGTGGCAGACTGGAAACACTCCGGAATGCCAAGAACTATGTCTTCGAAGCAAGCATCACCGACGCAACACGGAGGTTGATCGAGTAATGGTGGCAGTAAACCCGCGGGTCGACCACGCTCAGCTCTCCATTCTTGCGTATTCGCAAGACGGATCGGCTCCCACCGCGCAGCGGCAGGTGGCCGGTCGCCGTGGTCTCGAGTTAGACGCATTCCGAGCTCGCCGGATCGCCGCTTCGCGCTTGTTCCAAGATCCTCGTTCGCAGCAGCCGCGCTTTGACTGCGAACCCGAAGTTGGCGTAAAGCACGTCAAGCTGGTGCCAATCACCGTCGACGACATTGATTGGTGACTGCGAACGGCCGGCTTGAATCGGCGGACTGGTGGTTTTCCCAGGGCGACATCTTTAGTTCAATGCCGCTGGTGGACACGGCGATCGGGCCGGGAGTGGGTCTGGCAGCCCTACCGCGCGGCTACGCGGTCCTGGTGACGCACGGGTGCGTGCTCGACAAGCAGAACGCACGTGGTGAGTCCCAGGCTGATCACATGACGTTTCTGCGGCTGATCGATGTGGCGAAGCAACCGCAAGAGCGCGCGGCGATGCTGCGCCGCATGGCTGACGATGTCCAGCCCTACCGCGTGATGTACCTCGGGGAGGTCGACGGCTTCGGAGAAGCTTTTGTGGACCTCGGGCAGCCCCTAACCCATGAGGTGTCGGTTTTCCAAGCTTTCCTCAGAGAGTTTCAAGGGGAGGAACGTCGGCTCACGGGTGCGACCAACTCTGATAGGTCTCAGCGTCTGACCTCCGAAGCTGTTGACCTTTTCCACCAGAAATGGGTCGCGCACTGGACGAGGCTCGCCGTCGAGGTCTAGCGCGGCTCGGTAAAGTTCTCCGGCGTCAGCCCGCCCTTAGGCATCTGAAGCTTGGTCCTGGTCTCGCCGGCTCGGTGCGCGTTCCAGGCGTAGATGACGAGAGCGAGGGCTTCGGTCTCGTTGACCCTGCCGCCGGAGACGCGCATCTTGATGACGCGGTTGCGTAGGACGGCGACGGGGGGAGTTGCTCGGGACGCCGTCTCCGTCTGTGATGCGGGCGAGGAAGGCGAGGAGCCGGTCGAACGGACCCCCCCGCCTCACCACCCCCTGACCTGCTAGTCGAGCCAGTCGTCTCCCCAGACAGACATCGGATGCAGTCCAAGCATCTTGATCGCGAGGGTGTCAGCAGTGCGGAAAGACAGATGCCCTCGGACGATGCCGCGGTTCAACTTCCGCTCCAGACGAACCCGGTCGAGGTCCGGCTCCCGCTCGAGACAGGCCCCGATGCCGCCTCGTGCCGCAATTCGCGCGACGAGAGGACCGACAGGGAGCTGCCCCCTTCCCGTTGCGGACGTCTCGGTCGCCTGGACGCTCATCGTGCGGCCCGCATGGCGACCCCGACCGCGTCCCGGATCGCATCGATGATCCGCTGCCCTTCTCCGGGTCGGAGCAGCACTGATCGTCCGTCGATGTCGAACTCAAGCTCCGCTGCTGCCCTCCGCTCGTGCTGCAAGAGCACTACCGCGAGCGACCCGCCCTCGAGCCCGTTCAGCACCGTTCGCATGCCCTCATGAGGCCTGTCGGCGAGAGTGACACCGTCGCCGTGCACGAGGCACCAGAACGGGCACGTCAACGCGCTCATGACGCTGTCCTGGCGTAGGCGCGGTCGAGGATCTTGAAGCGCTGCTCGAGGTCGGTCGTCGAGGCGACGAGCGCGGCCTCCTCTTCGGTCAGGTGCTCCTGGGCGGCGAGACGGTACTCGATGAACGCGAGCAGGGGCGTCGGCGGCTCACCGCTGCGGTCGCCGCGATGCCAGGCGAGCGCCGCCTTGAGCTCGTCGATCGTAAAGTCGGCGAAGGGGTCCGACGGCGTCGACGGCTTCCCCACCGTCGCATCGTCGTGCTGTCGGGTGTTACGGGTACGGTCCTTCATGGATCCGTCCTCCTTCTAGTCCAAGGTTGGTTGGGTCAAGGCCTCGCCGTTGTGCTGGAACACGCGGCGGGGCCGTCCTGCGTTTAGTGCTTCCCACCCCCGTTCCTGCGCCGCTTCTGGTCAGCGGTCCGGAAGACGGAGGCCTGCGAAGCGGACTGTCGCGTTTGTCGACGCAATTCGGTTGTCATGAAAGGCGCGCGCTCCGGTTCGCTGGACGGCGTGTTGGTGGCCTGCATGTAGCGGTCGAGGTCGGCGCGGAGGATCCACCAGGAGCGGCCGTGCTTGGCTGCGGGCAGGACGCCGTCGCGGCATCGCTTGCGGATGGTGAACGCGGACTCGCGTGTGATCGCTGCGGCTTCCTCGACCGTCAGTCGGACAGGCAGATCGGTCATCGAGGGCCTCCTGATGATGAGCCGGCGCCACCGGCAGGGGGTGGCGGGAGCTCGGAACCTATCCCAATCAGCGGGGCGGTCGGGGCGAGGCCTGGTCACGGATGCGGTCACCGACTGACAGCACTCGACGGACACCGAGGGGAACGAGGCTCCCGGTCGGGACGCACTCAGGACTGCAAGTCCGCACCGCAGGGAGCGAGGGGGCAAGGAGAGGACTGACCGCGTTCGGAGTTCGACCCCCACCGGGAGCACTGTGGTGTCCGATGGTCGGCGCTGCCATCCTTTGAATATTGCCGACGATACCCGCTCAGGACTCAAACGGTAGGCCGTATGGCTCGAGTGCGGGATGCAATGCTTGCGCCGAGTAATCGAAGGCATGTCTCCGTAGCGAAGCGCCTCAGCACTTCGACAAGTTCATGGAGCTCGTAAGGGTCGTAGGACCTGTTCGCGTGTGAATAGTCATTCCGAATAACGCGTATTGCGTCAGCCCAAGAGGTAGCAGATTTTTCGTCGAGTTTCGCTTGGATGATGTCAAGTGACCCGACTGCCTCACCAAGGCTACCTGTGCTCCCTTCGTCGATCCAATGAAGCGCTCGATCTAATCCCGAAGGTGGCTTGCGCGCGAGATTCTTCTTGAGAAACTTGCGCTCCGCTGTGGAGAGATACGTTAGCGGCGTTGAGTTCAAGAAGTCCTCACGTTTCAGCGTGAATTTGTCTTCCTCGGCAGCTGTCTTCGCTGCCTCTTCGCTCCGATGCGTGCCTTCCAGGGCCTGGATCAGTGTAAGGAACTGCGCTCTTGGGGTCTGGTCGGTCAAGCTTCCAACTTCGCGACCGAAAGAGTGAATGATGGGATGTCGCATCGCGTCAAGATCGTTCCACTTGCGAATGATTGCTAGGAGACTGTCGCCATCCGGTCCTAGCGCAAGAGCCGATTTGGTCTCCCTGACCTCCTTCTCTACTGAGGCATACGGGGCCTGTGTGACACCCTTCGCGAAAACCTCCCATTTTCCATCATTGCCGTCCTCATCTTCACCTACCGCCGTGACGTGCGTGATCGCTTGACGTTGCCCAATGGAAACAGCCGCCAGGCGATGGATCGGATCGATCCATAGCGCCGAGAATTCGAGGAAAGGCAGGGGCTCGTCGATGTCCAGCTGGAGAGTGGGGCTAAAGAGATGACGAGTTCCGTACAAGTCGGCAGAAGCTGCGCTAGAAGCATAATCGGCGATGAGAATGGCCGACTCGTCTTCCCAAGCGAGTCGCGCTGACGGACTGGGGGCTAGCTCGAAGGTGACGCGTTCCCCGTTGCGAGGTATCTGAATGGCGCGGTCGAGTGGGGCTGTCGCAGTGATCGATTCGAGGCCAGTCACCTGTGTTTTAATCTGGCAGATTCGCGCGGAAGAGTCAGCCGGGTAGCCCTGCCCAACTAGGACGGCCGACGCCGAGATATTGACGCGCTCCGGCGCCCAGACGCGCAGGCGGGCGTTCAAGAGTGTGGCTACCGCGCCGATCGCAAGTTCGCACTTCAGCGCCGGGTGATAAGTCGTTTGAGGAAGCGACGTCAGACCGCTAGCTGAGACTGAAGTCGGAACCTCTGGTCCGTAGCCGTGTCCAGTCGGAACCCGGCCGCCTTCGAGAGTGAGCGTTCCAGGGACTCGGGCTGGCGATTCGTCGGACACGCCGTTGGGGATGAGCCATGTGCAGGAATACTCCCCCTCTTCGAATCTTGGCTTCAACGCCGTCGCAGGATCCACGCCAACAGCCTGTCATCTAGATCCACTGGCGTCGCTCATTTAGCATAGAAAGCTCTCGCGAGGAATTCCCGCACGGGCAGACTCAAGAAGCCCTGGAAGAGTCGACGCGGTCGCTCATGGCAAGCGTCAGGACGATCGCGGCAGCGTCGGAATTGGGCAGTCTGGCCGGCGGGCGTCGTCACGCCTCCTGCAGGGGTTTCGTCGCGTACGCCAGGCAGGACGCCGCATGACACCCGCAAGGCCTTGCTGGAGCTGTTGTGGATCACCACATGCTCCGGGACATCCCGGCGAACGATTCTGCGTAGGCCTCGATCGCCACTCGCGCGCGGTCGGCGTCACCCCCCCGAAGAGTCCCGCCCGCAGAGGGCCCCACGAGGAACCTTCGACACGCAGCTCCTGCGCGATGTCCTCGACCGCGTTGCCTCGGCTGTGGGCGCCGCGCCAAGCGGATCGACCAAACCAGTGAGACCGACCGTAGTAGCGTCCGTCTTCGGCGGTGGCTCGACGAGTCAACACGATGTCCTGCGCGAGCACACCGAGTACGACCTCGGCGCGGTCCCATTCTTGGTCGTAAGTTTCATCGTCGGGAAGCAGATCTCGGAAGTGAGGCCGCAAGATGTGGTGCAGCCACTCCGCCGCGGGAGTGTGGTATTTGCCGACCTCCTTCTGGGCGAACTGGGTCATAGCATCTGCGAACCCCATCGCCTCCCGCGCCGAACGGGCTAGGACTTGGGCGGTCCACTCTCCGCTGCTGAAAGCCGCATAGGGATCGGTTGCTTCGAGCAAGGGCTCCATTTTTCCGTCGTACTTGCTGCGGACAGACTGCTCCACGACCAGTCGTCGGAGGTTGCTCCACTTGTCCGAAGTAGTCGCGGTCAAACCGACGGTGGTCTCAACCGGTAGTTGCAAGACGATGTGACTACTGGAGGTGGGTATGCCTGGTTCTCGTCTGGTCGAGGGTGAGCGGTGGGTGATCGAGCGTGGTT
>NZ_LUNF01000003.1:0-11529 GCF_001626145.1 Aeromicrobium sp. REDSEA-S32_B7 | reverse complement strand
CGGAGGAGCTCGGTCGGACGTATCGAGACCACTCTGGGCTGTCGCTGGGGGTTGGGTTGTGCTGGACCGTTGCCGGGTGGTCTCGATACGCAAGGGCCTCGCAAGCTCGCCCCTGCTACTCGACCAGCGGAATTCACCGCCGGGGGTGGGCACGGAGTGTTCACCCCGCAGGCCTGGACGGTGTCGGACCCCCGGCCTAGGTTGAGCGTGTCATCCACGTCACATGATTCGGGGGGATCATGCACCGCACTCCACGTCCACGACTCGTCAGGCTGGCCGCCGCGTGCGCCGGCCCCGTGCTGGCCCTCGGGCTCGTCGTCGCGCCCACCACGGCGCAGGCCGTCACGTACGTCGCGCTCGGCGACTCCTACTCCTCGGGGCTCGGCACCCGCTCCTACCTCGACGACGGCACCGAGTGCCGACGCTCGGCGCAGTCGTACCCGGCGCTCGTCGCCGCAGCCCGTGGGTGGTCGCTCGACCTGCGCGCCTGCTCGGGGGCCACGATCCCCGACGTCCGCGCCGCCCAGCTCGGCGCACTGTCGACGTCGACGCAGAAGGTCACCCTCTCCGTCGGCGGCAACGACGCCGGGTTCGCCGACGTCCTCACCGAGTGCGCCCTGCCGGCGTGGGCGAGCGACTGCGACGCCGCGATCGACCAGGCGCAGGCCACCATCAGCGGCACGCTGCCGTCGGCCCTGTCGTCGCTCTACGCACAGATCGGGTCGCGCGCGCCGTCCGCCGACGTGGTCGTGGTCGGCTACCCGCGGGTGTTCATGGGCGAGGACTGCAACGCCCTCACCTGGTTCTCGCCCGAGGAGCAGACCCGTCTCAACGCCACCGCCGACCGGCTCAACAGCCTCCTGGCGGCACGTGCGTCGGCTGCGGGCTTCCGGTTCGCGAACCCGACGTCGGCCTTCACGGGACACGCGGTCTGCGACGACCCCGAGTGGCTCAACGGCCTGTCCAACCCGGTCGAGGAGTCCTACCACCCGAACGTCGCCGGCCACCGCGACGGCTACGCGCCGCTCGTCGGTGCCCGGGTCGCCTCGACGTCGGTGCGCATCACTGCGGCCACGCAGGAGCAGGCCGCGGAGGAGTCCGACGTGCTCACCGACCGCGCCCGGCGGCACACCGCGGCCGACCGACGCATCGAGCCGCAGGAGTTCCAGGCGCCCGACCTCGACAGCCCACAGGTCCAGCGCGCTGCGCGCCGGCTCGGCATCGACACCTCCGACCGGGCCGAGGTGGACCGCTTCGACCGACGCTTCGCCGCGCGCTGAGCGCCGCGGCCGCTCACACCCAGATCGGGGCGCCGTCGGCCGGGTCCTCCGGGAGCCGGACGGCGGTGCCCTGCGCGACGCGACGTGCCGACCACGCGGCTGCGCCGGCGTCGAGCAGGTCGTCGAGACCTGCACCGCGGGGTGCGACGAGCGGCAGCGTGAGCCCGACCTCGACGAGCAGCGCCCGCCGTCGCGCGGCGCCGTCGGCGGTCTTCTTGCGCTCCAGCAGCGGCTCGCCCGCGAGCTCCGCGAAGCTCGACTCCGGGTGCACCTCCTCGACGCGGACCTCCGGGCGTCCGGCGAGCCATGCGCGCGCGTCGCGGATGGCCGGGAACAGACCGAAGGCCTGCCGGCTGAGACCCAGCCCCGTCGCCTCGCGGTTGAGCCGGTTCGCCTCCGCGTAGTCGGGCGCGTCGATGGCGGCCGACGACGGCGACCCGAACACCGTCGACGCACGTCCCGGCAGCCGTCGACGCGCCTCGCGCTCGGCGGCTCGTGGTGCGTCGGTCGGCAGGTGCAGGGGGATGTCGACGCCCACCACGTCGACCGGCCCGTGGGCGGCGACGAGACCCCCGACGAGCTCGAGCATCGTGCCGGCGACGAGCACCGCGGCCGTGTCGTCGACGGACCAGTGCACGCCCACCCATCCGGCGCGGCAGCCGTCGACGCCGATGACGGCGGCAGCGGCGGGCAGGGGTGCGGGCGACGTCACGGCTGCATCGTGGCACGGTCGGCTCGTGGCGGCCCGGTTCCGTGGGCGCCGGACGGCAGAATGGGGGAGTGAGCCTCTTCCGCGACCAAGGTGTGGTGCTGCGTACCCACAAGCTGGGCGAGGCCGACCGGATCATCACGCTGCTCACGCGTCAGCGCGGACTGGTCCGCGCCGCCGCCAAGGGGGTGCGGAAGACGTCGTCGCGGTTCGGCGGACGTCTCGAGCCGTTCATGCACGTCGACCTGCAGCTCGCCGAGGGGCGCACGCTCGACGTCATCACCCAGGTGGTCACCCTCTCCGCGTTCGCCCGCGACCTCGGTCTCGACTACCCGGCCTACACCGCCGGCACCGCGATCCTCGAGACCGCCGAGCGTCTCACCCCTCACGACGGCGAGCCGGCGGTGCAGCAGTACCAGCTGCTCGTGGGCGCCCTTGCCGCGCTGTCCGCCCGTCGGCAGCCGCCGAGCACGTTGCTCGACTCCTACCAGCTGCGTGCCCTGGCGGTCGCCGGCTACGCGCCCAGCTTCTCGGGCTGCGCCCGGTGCGGGCTGGAGGGTCCGCACCGCAACCTGCACGTCCCGTCCGGCGGCGTGCTGTGCGACGGCTGCCGGCTCCCGGGCTCCTCGGCACCCCCGGCCGTCACCCTCACGCTGCTCGCGGCGCTGCTCGCCGGCGACTGGCCGGTCGTCGAGCAGGCCGACGACCGCACCCGACGGGAGGCCGCCGGTATCGTCAGCGCGTACCTGTCGTGGCACCTGGAGCACGGACTGCGCTCCATGGGGCACGTCGACCGCTGAGAAACGCCCTGGAGCCATGACCCCCGCACCCCGCCGTCCCCCGAGCGCCCGCCCGGCGCCGCGCGCACCCGAGCCGCACCAGGTGCCGCGCCACGTCGCGGTCGTCATGGACGGCAACGGCCGCTGGGCCAAGGAGCGCGGCCTGCCCCGCACGGAGGGGCACAAGCGCGGCGAGTTCGCCCTGCTCGACGTCGTCAAGGGCGCCATCGAGCTCGGCATCGAGGCGGTGAGCGTGTACGCGTTCTCCACCGAGAACTGGAAGCGCTCGCCCGAGGAGGTGCGCTTCCTCATGGGCTTCAACCGCGACGTCGTGCACCGTCGGCGCGACGAGATGCACGCGCTCGGCGTCCGGGTGCGCTGGGCCGGGCGTCCGCGGCGGCTGTGGCGCAGCGTGATCAACGAGCTCGAGACGGCAGAGCGGCTGACCCGCCACAACGACACCCTCAGCCTGACCATGTGCGTCAACTACGGCGGACGCGCCGAGATCGCCGACGCTGCCGCGGCGCTGGCGCGCGACGTCAAGGCCGGCAAGGTCGACCCCGACCGCGTCACCGAGCGCACCTTCGCGCGCTACCTCGACGAGCCCGACCTGCCCGACGTCGACCTCTTCTGGCGCACCTCCGGCGAGCAGCGCACGAGCAACTTCCTGCCCTGGCAGTCGGCCTACGCCGAGCTGGTGTTCTCCGACATCGCCTGGCCCGACGTCGACCGGCTCGCCCTGTGGGCCGCGGTCGAGGAGTACGCCCGACGTCAAAGACGGTTCGGATCGGCATGACCGGACCAGGAGGAGCCCCTGTGCGAGGACCGAAGGCGTCGCCGCGCCGCCTGCTGACCGACTGGACCACCACGGCCGGCGTGGCCGGAGACGGCCTGGCCGCACTCGTCGCCGCGGCGGACTCGGTGGCCGACGCGATCCACCTGGCCACGCTCGGCTACGAGGTGTTCGTGCTCGACCCGGTCACCCCCGACGACGCAGCCCCGCCGCGCGTGCACGTCGTCGACGTCGCCGCGGCCGACGTCCCCGACGCGTGGCACGGACGGTTCGCCCTGGTCGTGGCCGACGCGTCGACGTCGGGCCAGGTCGCGCCCTGCGTCGCCGAGGCGGGCCTCCTGGTGGTCGTCGACGACGCGCCGGTCCCGCCCGACCTCGCGCCCGGGCTCGTGGAGGTCGTGGTCGAGGTCGGGCCCGACCCGGACGCCCCGTCCGTCGAGCGCTTCCGCGCGGTGCACGCCCGACTCTGACCCGCGTTGTCTACGATCCGGTCATGCGCCTGCGTCGAACTGCCGCCCTGCTCGCCCTGACCGCCTCCGTCGCCCTCAGCGGCTGCGGTGGTGACGACTCGTCGGCTGCGAAGGACGACGCCGACGGATCGGCGTCGACGGGCGGGTGCGACTGGGTGCGTGGGGGAGAGGCGGCCAAGAAGGTCGACCCGCCCGCGGCGGACGCGAAGCCGGCGACGTCGGTGGTGCTCACGATCAACGGCGCGGAGGTGCCGATCGAGCTGAACACGAAGGCACCCTGCGCCGCGACGTCGTTCACCTCGCTCGCCGAGCAGGGCTACTACGACGACGCCCCCTGCAGCCGCGTGAGCGACCCTGCGCAGGTGCCCTACGGCATCCTCCAGTGCGGCGACCCGACCGGCACGGGCAGCGGCGGCCCCGGCTACTCCTTCGCCGACGAGCTCAGCGGCGACGAGAGCTACCCGGCCGGCAGCGTCGCGATGGCCAACGCCGGCCCCGACACGAACGGGTCGCAGTTCTTCCTGAACTTCGCCGACTCCCAGTTCCCGCCGGACTACACCCTGCTCGGCACCATCTCGCCCGAGGGGATGACGGCGCTGAAGAAGGTCGTCTCCGTGGGCGCCGAGGGCGGCGTGGGCGACGGTGCCCCCGCCAAGGCGGTCACCATCGAGTCGGCCCGTCCGGTCGAGTAGCCGCCGCCCCCGCTCGGTAGGGTCGGGGCATGCGTGTTGCGAGGTTCGCGGGGGACGACGACCCCCGATTCGGTCTGGTCGGCGACGAGGACGGGACGCCCACGATCGCCGTCCTGAAGGGTGACCCGCTGTACGCGGGCTACGAGCTGACGGGGCAGAAGATCGCCGTCGACGACGTGCGGCTGCTGGCGCCGGTCATCCCGCGCAGCAAGGTCGTGTGCGTGGGCAAGAACTACGTCGCGCACGCGGCCGAGATGGGCGGGGAGGTGCCCGCCGAGCCGCTCGTCTTCCTGAAGCCGAACACCAGCGTCGTGGGCCCCGGCGACCCGGTCGTCTACCCCGCGCAGAGCTCGGAGGTGCACCACGAGGCCGAGCTGGCCGTCGTGATCGGGCGCATCTGCAAGGACGTCGCCGTCGAGGACGTCGACAAGGTCGTGTTCGGCTACACCGCCGCCAACGACGTGACCGCCCGCGACCTCCAGCGCACCGACGGCCAGTGGGCCCGCGCGAAGGGCTTCGACACGTTCTGCCCTCTCGGACCTTGGATCGAGACCAACCTCGACCCGTCCGACCTGCGCGTCACCTGCGAGGTGGGTGGCGAGCTGCGCCAGGACGGCCGCACGAGCGACATGGTCTTCTCCGTGGCCGACATCGTCGCCTACGTCTCCTCCTTCATGACGCTGCTGCCCGGCGACGTCATCCTCACCGGCACGCCCGAGGGCGTCGGACCCGTCCAGGTGGGCGACACGGTGAGCGTGACCGTCGAGGGCATCGGCACCCTCTCCAACCAGGTGGTCTCCGATGACTGACAGCCCCGTGACGTCGACCGCGTCGATCCCGACGGTCGGCGACGACGTGCCCGTCGTGGCGCGGTTCTGCCCGTCACCCACCGGCAACCCGCACGTCGGCATGGCCCGCACCGCGCTGTTCAGCTGGGCGTACGCGCGGCACCGCGGCGGTCGTTTCGTGTTCCGCATCGAGGACACCGACGCGAGTCGCGACAGCGAGGAGTCCTACGACCTGCTCGTCGACGTGATGCGCTGGCTCGGCCTCGACTGGGACGAGGGCGTCGAGGTCGGCGGCCCGAACGGTCCGTACCGCCAGAGCCAGCGGATGGACGTCTACGCCGACGTCGCGCAGCGTCTGCTCGACGCCGGCCTCGCGTACAAGGCGTACGACACCGCCGAGGAGCTGGAGCAGCGTCGCGACGCGGCCCGCGCAGCGGGTCGCCCGAGTGGCTACGACGGCCTGCACCGCGACCTCACCCCCGAGCAGCAGGCGGCCTACGAGGCCGAGGGCCGCCAGCCGGTGATCCGGTTCAAGATGCCCGCGAAGGACTGGACGTTCGACGACCTCGTGCGTGGACCGATCACCTTCGGCGCCGACAACGTGCAGGACTTCGTCATCGTCCGCGCCAACGGCCAGCCGCTGTACACGCTCACCAACCCCACGGACGACGCGCTGATGGGCATCACGCACGTGCTGCGCGGCGAGGACATCCTCAGCTCCACCCCGCGCCAGATCGCGATGTACGAGGCGTTCGCGCAGATCGGGCTGGGTCACGGCATGGTCCCGCGCTTCGGGCACCTGCCGTACGTGACGGGCGCCGGCAACAAGAAGCTGTCGAAGCGCGACCCCGAGTCGAACCTGCTGGGCTACCGCGACCAGGGCTTCCTCGCCGAGGGCCTCCTGAACTACCTCGCGCTGCTCGGCTGGTCGCTGCCGGCCGTCGACGGTGTCGAGAAGGACGTCTTCACGCTCGAGGAGATGGTGCAGGCCTTCGAGATCTCGCGCGTCAACCCGAACCCGGCGCGGTTCGACCTCAAGAAGTGCGAGGCGATCAACGGCGACCACGTCCGGCTGCTGTCGGACGAGGAGCTGCGCTCTCGCCTGGTGCCGTTCTTCGTGGCGGAGGGCCTCGTGCAGGACCCGCCGACGGAGTCGGAGGCGGCGATGCTGGCGGCGGCGGTGCCGCTCGTGCACGAGCGGATGGCGCTGCTGACCGAGGCGGTGGCGATGCTGCGCTTCCTGTTCGTCGACGACGCCACCTTCACGATCGACGAGGCCGACGCTGCGAAGCAGCTCGACGAGAAGGGTCTCGACGTCGTGCGGGCCGCGCTCGCCGCGCTGGAGTCGATCGGCTCGACCGTGGAGTGGTCGACGCCGACGATCGAGGGTGCGCTGCGCGCGGCGCTGATCGACGACCTCGGGCTGAAGCCGAGGGTCGCGTTCGGGCCGGTGCGCGTGGCGGCCACGGGCAGCCGGATCTCCCCGCCGTTGTTCGAGTCGCTCGAGCTGCTGGGGCGCAAACGCACCCTGGAGCGGCTGCGCGCCGTCCTCTGAGACCGGCCGACGTCGTCGAGGGACCCGGTTTGAGAGTCCGAGACGACGTCGGGTAAGGTTTCTCCCTGGTTCGGACACCGGTCGAGAGAGCGGGATCCGATACCCCCATGGGGTATGGTGTAATTGGCAACACAGCGGTTTCTGGTACCGCCATTCTAGGTTCGAGTCCTAGTACCCCAGCGAAGATCGGGCTTGCGCCCGGTCCGCGCCCCGTTGGTCTAGCGGTTATGACGCCGCCCTCTCAAGGCGGAGATCGCCGGTTCGAATCCGGTACGGGGTACGAGACAGTCGCACCGCGCCTCGGCGCGGCTGCACTGCTCACATGGTCCTTCGTGGACCGTGGCCCCGTTGTGTAGCGGCCTAGCACGCCGCCCTCTCAAGGCGGTAGCGCGGGTTCGAATCCCGTCGGGGCTACCAGCACCACCCCAGACCCCCCGGCCCCCGGCCGGGGGGTCTGGTGCTTTCGCTCGTCCTGCGGCTGCGTTGGTGCGGCTTCTCGTCGAGCTGCGGGTGCGTCGGTGCGGTTTCTCGTTCAGGTGGGGCTGCGTCGGCGCGGCTTGTCGTCGACCTACGCTCCGCAAGGGCCTCGACCGGGCGGCTGGGTGGCGCGCTGGTCTGGGGTGTCGGGCTGCGGGTTGGTGCTGGGAGTGGACGTAGGAGTCTGCGTTCGCGCTGACCATCGGTGGATCTGCCACCTTCTGAGCGCTCTACAGGTGGCAGATCCACCGCCGGGGAGGTCAGACGTGGCAGAGATTCTCCCTTCTCGTGGACCGTGCCACGAGAAGGGAGAAGCACTGCCCACCCCACCCCGAAGTGCACCCAAGATTCTTCATTCGTGCGACGAAGGACGAACACTTCTGCGTTGGTGACGGGATCCGGTAGTAAACGCAGATTCCTTGAAATCTCAGCGCACGAACGCAGATTCTGGGGTCCCACGCGGGCCACAGCCCGAGACCCCAGACCGGCGCAGCCGCCAGCCGCCCGGTCGAGGCCCTTTCGGAGACCACTCCCAGCGCGACCCGCGGCAGCGCACCAGCAAGTCCGGACCCCTTGCAGCTGCGCAGCAGCGGGACGAGACCCCCGCAGGCAGCGCAGCAGCAGGACGCCCCCGACGGGTGGTCAACCGCCTCACCCGCCGCCCCTAGGGTGGACCCATGCCTCCTGCTCGCATCGCCGTGCTCATCGACGCCGACAACGCGCCTGCCTCGAAGATCGGCGCGATCTTGTCGCAGGTCGCGAAGTCGGGGAACGCGCACGTCAGGCGTGCGTACGGGGACTGGAAGAACGCGCACCTGAAGGGGTGGGAGAGCCGGCTGCAGGAGTTCGCGATCGCGCCGGTGCAGCAGTTCGCGTACACGAAGGGCAAGAACGCGTCCGACATCGCGATGGTGATCGACGCGATGGACCTCCTGCACGCCGGTGTGGCCGACGGGTTCGCGATCGTCTCGAGCGACGCCGACTTCACGCCGCTCGTCATGCGGCTGCGCCAGTCGGGCGCCGAGGTGCTCGGGTTCGGTGGGGAGAAGGCGCCCAAGGCGTTCCAGAACGCGTGCTCGACGTTCTACAAGCTCGAGACGCTGCGCGAGGACGACGACACCGACGACGACGTCGAGGACACCGACGACGTCGCCGAGACCGGTGGCGCCGGCGGCGGCGACACCGTCGAGACCACGAAGACGTCGGCAGGGCGCACCACGCGGCCCGGTCAGCGGGTCGACTCCGCCACCCTCAAGAGCGACCGTCAGCTCGTGCGCATGCTGCGCACCGCGGTCGACGAGGCCGCGGACGACGACGGGTGGGCGCAGCTGTCGCAGGTGAGCGACCAGATCCGCAACCAGTCGTCGATCCAGCCCGGCAACTACGGCTACGCCAAGTTCAGCGGCCTGATCGAGGCGATCGACCTGTTCGAGGTCAAGCGCGACGGCAAGGCCGTGATGGTGCGCCGGAGGAAGCGCGGACGCTGACGTCCCACGGCCACGTCCGAATCCCGCCAGAGACCTCAGGGCCGCCAGGGCAGGATGGGGGTGTGGACGACGTCGAGGCGCAGTACCGGGCGGTGAGCTCGCGCGACGAACGCTTCGACGGCGTGTTCTTCACCGCGGTCCGCACGACCGGCATCTACTGCCGCCCGTCCTGCCCCGCGCGAACGCCGCGGCGCGAGAACGTCGAGTTCCACCGCAGCGCCGCGTCGGCGGAGGCCGCCGGCTTCCGGGCCTGCCGACGGTGCCGCCCCGACAGCACGCCCGGGTCGCCGGAGTGGGACGTCCGCGCCGACGTCGTGGGCCGGGCGGTCCGCCTGGTGCGCGACGGCGTGGTCGAGCGTGAGGGTGTGCCGGGTCTCGCGAGCCGGCTCGGCTACAGCGAGCGGCACGTCACCCGCATGCTCACCCAGGAGCTCGGCGCCGGTCCGCTCGCGCTCGCGACGTCGCAGCGCACACGGACGGCGCGGGTGCTCGTCGAGACGACGGACCTGTCGATGGCCGACATCGCGTTCGCGTCGGGGTTCTCGTCGGTGCGTCAGTTCAACGACGCGTTCCGTCGGGCCTTCGCGCGGACGCCGACCGAGCTGCGTGCGCACGGGCCGGCGGGCACGCGCGGGGGCGGCGCGCTGCCCCTGCGGCTCGCCGTCCGCCAGCCGTTCCACGCCGACGCGCTGGCCGGCTTCCTGGCCGACCACGCCGTGCCCGGCCTGGAGCGCGGTGACGGGCGGCTGTTCGCGCGCGTGCTGACCCTGCCCCACGGCAACGGTGCTGCCGAGATGGTCCTGCACGACGACCACGTGGCCGTCCGGCTCGAGCTCGCCGACCAGCGCGACCTGACCGCGGCGGTCGCGCGGCTGCGTCACCTCCTCGACCTCGTCAGCGGGGCCCGGACGGTCCTCGGCCGCGTCGTGGCGACGGCGGGGGAGCCCGTGACCTTCGACCTCGCGCACGAGCACAGCCTCACCCACGCGTTCCCGACGGCCGACGCGCTCGCCACGCTCGACCCGGAGACGCTCCCGATGCCGCGCTCGCGCGGGCGCACCGTGGTCGGGCTCGCGCACGCGGTCGCGGTGGGCGACCTCTCGCTCGACGTCGGCGTCGACCGGGACGAGGCGAGCCGGACGCTGCTGGCGCTCCCGGGCATCGGACCCTGGACGGTCGGCTACGTCCGGATGCGCGGACTCGGCGACCCCGACGTCCTCCTCGACACCGACCTGGTCCTGCGCCGCATCCTCGACGCCCGCGGTGCCACGACCGACGACGTCCGGCACTGGAGCCCCTGGCGCTCCTACGCCGGCATGCACCTGTGGACCGAGCACCTCGCCCGCCAGGCCGAGCAGCGCACGAGAGGATCGAGAGCATGAGCACCCGATGGATCGACTCACCGATCGGAGGCCTGCGGCTGCACGCGTCGGCCGGGCTCCTCACGAGGATCGAGTTCGACGCGGAGCCGGTCGGCCGGCGGGTCGCCGACCCCGTCCTCGACCTCGCGGAGGAGCAGCTGGCCGCCTACTTCGCGGGGGAGCGGCACGAGTTCGACCTCCCGCTCGCCAACGACGGCACCGAGTTCCAGAAGAAGGTGTGGGGCGAGCTGCACCGGATCCCGTACGGCGAGACCGCGAGCTACGCCGAGGTGGCGCGCCGTCTGGGGTACGAGCCGGTGGTCTCGCGCGCGGTCGGCGCGGCCAACGGCGCCAACCCGCTGCCCGTCGTCGTGCCGTGCCACCGGGTGGTCGGCGCCGACGGCTCGCTCACCGGGTACGCAGGCGGTGTCGAGCGCAAGCGCACCTTGCTCGCACTGGAGCGCCCCGGCCTGTTCTGACCGGGGCGCTCCACGTCCGTGGCTCAGACCTCCTCGGCGAACACCACACGGTTCTCGGTGTAGCGGCCGACGCCGCGGTCGTACGGTCCGGTGCAGGTGATGAGCCGCAGCTGGGAGTCACCCGTCTCGCCGTACACGTCGTCGGTCGGGAACCGTCCGTCCTGCGGCACGTCGCGCACCTCGGTGATCTCGTAGGTGCGGCGCTGGTTGCGGGTGTCGACGACGCTCACCTGCTGGCCGACCTGCAGCTCCGTGAGCCGGGCGAAGACGGCCGGTCCCGTGCGTGAGTCCTTGTGGCCGGCGATGACCACCGGCCACGTCTCGCCCGGCTTGCCGCCGCCGGTGAACCAACCCACGCGGGCAGGGTCCTCGGGCACCTCCAGCTCGCCGCTCGCGTCGTCGATGCCGAGGTCGACGAGCTCCTCGTCGAGACCCAGGGTCGGGATCGTCACGCGCCGCGGGGGAGCCGCTGCTCGCTCCGTCGCCGGGCTCGTCGGCGCGGCGGCGGTCGCCGAGGCACTCGACGTGCTGCGCGGCGGCTCCTCGGGCGCCGCGTCCTGCCCGCCGCAGCCCGAGAGCAGTGCGACGAGCAGGACGGCGAGCAGGACGACCGGGGCGACGCGGGTGCGCTCAGGCACCCTGACGACGCCGTACGACGG
>NZ_LUNF01000299.1:0-3028 GCF_001626145.1 Aeromicrobium sp. REDSEA-S32_B7 | reverse complement strand
CCTGCCACCCGGCGGCCGTCCAGGAGCAGCACGGCGTCGACGAGGACCCCGCTCAGCAGCGTCGCCACCGTCAGGCGCGCCACGTCGTGCCCGGCGTCGAGCACCTCGAGCGCGGCCACGGTCTGGGCGAGCCGTTGGGGCACGAGCGTCGCGTCGGGGGCCACGCGCCAGGCACGCGCCGCCTCCGCGTCGCGGACGTCGCACGCCGCCAGGGCAGCGGGCCACGCGAGGTCGGCGACGAGGTCGAGCCGGCCCCCTCGCGCGCCGACGGCGTCGCGGACCCGGTCCACCACCCCGTCGGGATCGACGTCGGGCGCGACGTCCTGACGCTCCGCCTCCTGGAACGGCTGGCACCAGGTCGCGTCGGCCACGTCGGCGGCGCGCGCCCACTCCGGGACCCGGGCCGGGCCCCGCCCGAACGCGGCGTCCTCGAGGACGGCGCGCGCGGTCGCGTGGTCGCCCACCACCCAGGTCTCCGTGCGGCTGCGCGCCACCGGCTCCCCGCGCAGCAGGGGGCCGGCGTCGAGCAGGTCGGTCCGCGACCCGCTGAGCACCGACGCGAGGACGTCGCCGTTGCTGCCCCAGCCCCAGAGCAGGCCGCGGACCATCTGGAGCCGCCGCCCCAGCTGCGCGCGCCCGTCCGGGGTCGCGTGGGTCGCGGTGCTGTCGGTCTCGGTCATCGTGCCTCCCACCAGTCGGTGATCCGGGCAGCGACCTGCCCGGCGTGCTCCTGCATCATCGTGAAGTGGTCCCCCGGCACGTCGGCCGTCGCGTGGGCGAAGGGCCACGAGGCCCGCCAGTCGTCGTCGGGCCACGCCGCGATGGGGTCGACGGCCCGCACGAGCAGCGTGGCGACCTGCTGGTCGTCGGGCACCCAGCCCCCGAGCATCCGGTCGTACGCCCCCATCGCCGTGAGCCGCGTGTCGTCCAGGGGGACGGTCTCCAGGTCCAGCAGGCGGCGGGTCAGGACGTCGATCCACCCCTCCACGGCGTCCTGGCGACCGGGCGGGTAGGAGTCGAGCAGGACGACACCGTCGGGCCGGTGCCCCTGCTGCGTCAGCGCGGTCGCGAGCGCGTGGCTCATCAGCCCGCCGGCCGAGTGGCCGACAAGCACGACCGGCCGTGCCGCCACCGCGCGGAGGACGGTCGCGGCCTGCGCCGCGGCCAGGGCCTCCATCGACGCGGGCAGCGGCTCGCCCGCCAGGTATCCGGGCTGGGGCAGCCCCAGCACCGACCACGACCCGTCCAGCGCCGCCGCGAGCCGTGCGAACTCGTGCGGCCCCGAGGGCGCGGCCGTGCCGGCGCAGCAGACCAGCACGGGCCCGTCGCCCGACGTGCCGAGCGCGACGGGGACGACGTGCTCGGCGAGGACGTCGGGGTCGGCGGACCGCTCGCGGAACTCGGCGAGGTCGGCCATCAGCGACAGGAACGGACGCACGCGCGAGGACTCCGCCGCACGCCGGTACCCCTCGACCAGGGATCCACCGGCGGCCGACGGGGTCGGGGAGCCGGCCGCGCGGCCGAGCTCCAGGACCCGTTCCGCGAGCGCCCGGGGCGTCGGGTGCTGGAAGACGACGGTCGCCGGCAGCTCGACGCCCGTGGCGCGCTGCAGCTCGTTGCGCAGACCCACGGCCGACAGGGAGTCGAAGCCGAGCTCGCCGATCGGCTGGTCCGCCGGGACGTCGTCGGCCCGGGCGTGGCCCAGCACCCGCGCCATCTGCGCCCGGACCAGGTGCACGGCCTCCTCGGCCGTCGTCGGCGCCGCCTGCGCGGCCGGCGCCGCGGTGCGCGGCGTCGGGAGCTCCGGGTCGTCGGGCACCAGGTCCGCCACGAGGGGCCGCGGCCTGGCCGCGGTGAAGCCGACGGCGAACCGCGCCCAGTCGACGTCCGCGACGCTCACGCAGACGTCGTCCTGCTCCAGGGCACGGCGCAGACCCTCGAGCGCCCGCTCGGGGCGCATCGGACGGATGCCGCGACGGCGCAGGCCGTCCAGGTCGGCCCCGGCCATGCCGCCGCCCGCCCAGGCGCCCCAGGCGACGGACGTGCCGGCCCGCCCCTCGGACCGGCGGCGCTGCGCGAGCCCGTCGAGGAACGCGTTGCCCGCGGCGTAGGCGCCGAGCCCGGCGCTGCCCCAGGTGGCGGCCCCGGAGGAGAAGAGGACGAACGACGACACGTCGGGCAGCAGCTCGTCGAGAAGCCGCGCACCCTCCACCTTCGCGCGCCAGACCTCCTCCGGGCGGTCGACGTCCTCGAGCCGGCGGGCGTCCGGCGCCCCGGCGGCGTGGACCACGACCTCGACCCGGCGGCCCTCGGACCGCAGCCGGTCGAGCACCGACGTCAGCTGGCCGCGGTCGGCGACGTCGCACGCCACGACGGTGGCGTCCGCCCCTGCGGCACGCAGCTCCTCGCCCAGCTCCTGCGCACCGTCGGCGTGCGGACCCCGACGGCTCAGCAGGACCAGGTCGCGGACACCCTGTGCGACGAGGAACCGGGCGACGTGCGCCCCGAGCGCTCCGGTGCCCCCGGTGACGAGGGCCGTGCCGTCGCCCGGCCACCAGCGCCGTCGGCTCCGGTCGGCCGGGGCGGCCACGAGCCGACGGCAGAGCCGCCGGCCCTGGCGCACGGCGACCTGGTCCTCCAGGTCGTCGCCCAGCAGGGCGGCCAGGAGCGCGCCAGTGTCGTCGGCGGTGACCTCGGCGGGGAGGTCGAGCAGCCCGCCCCAGCGCTCCGGGCGCTCGAGCCCGACCCCCCGGCCGAGCCCCCAGACCATCGCCGCGTCCGGGTCGACCAGGTCGTCCTCCGCAGCCGCGACGGCGCCGCGCGTGACGCACCACAGCGGGACGTCGACGTCGCAGGCCAGGAACCGCTGCACCCGGTCGAGCTGCTCGGCAGCCCCGCCGCCGAAGGACAGCACCCCCGCCGCGCCGGCGACGTCCTGCGGGTCCGCGAGGTCCAGCGGCACGAACCTCGTGCCCACGCCCTGCAGGACCTTCTCCAGGTCGGCCGGCGGCTCGCCGAGCGTCAGGAG
>NZ_LUNF01000298.1:0-10836 GCF_001626145.1 Aeromicrobium sp. REDSEA-S32_B7 | reverse complement strand
GTCGTGCGGTGCTGAAGGCCTCCGCCGCCACCCTCGCCGCTGCCGGCGTCGAGGTGGGCGACGTCGCCACGATCGCCACCGACCTCGGCAGCGCGTCGTTCCCCACCGAGGTGGCCGACCTGCCCGACGGCGTCGTGTGGGCACCGGGCAACAACGGTGTCCACCTGCGCGGCACGCTGGGCGCCGACCACGGCTCCACCGTCCGCCTGCTGCCAGGAGGTGAGCAGGCATGAGCGAGGCATTCGGCAACGAGGCGTTCTGGGTGGTGGCGCTGAAGGCGCTGCTGGTCTTCGTGATCCTCGTGGTCTACACGCTGTTCAACATCTGGTTCGAGCGCCGCGTGGTGGCGCGCATGCAGCACCGCGTCGGCCCCAACGTGCACGGACCCTTCGGGCTCCTGCAGTCGCTGGCCGACGGCGTGAAGCTGGCGCTCAAGGAGGACATCGTCGTCAAGGCGGCCGACAAGGTCGTCTACGTGCTGGCGCCGATCATCGCCACCATCCCCGCGTTCCTGGCCTGGGCGGTCATCCCGTTCGGTCCGGAGGTGCGGATCCCGTTCACCGACACCGTCACGCCGCTGCAGCTCACCGACATGCCGGTCGCCGTGCTGTACGTCCTGGCGGTCACCTCGATCGGCGTCTACGGGATCGTGCTCGCCGGCTGGTCGTCGGGCTCCACCTACTCCCTCCTCGGCGGGCTGCGCTCGAGCGCCCAGGTCATCTCCTACGAGGTGGCGATGGGCCTGAGCTTCGTCACCGTCTTCCTCTACGCGGGCACGATGTCGACGAGCGAGATCGTCGCCGCCCAGGAGGACGTCTGGTACTTCCTGCCGCTGCTGCCGTCGTTCATCATCTACGTCATCGCCATGGTCGGGGAGACGAACCGGGCCCCGTTCGACCTGCCGGAGGCCGAGGGCGAGCTGGTCGGCGGCTTCCACACCGAGTACTCGTCGCTGAAGTTCGCGCTGTTCTTCCTGGCCGAGTACATCAACATGGTCACGGTCTCGGCGATCGCGACGACGCTGTTCCTCGGCGGCTGGCGCGCCCCGTTCGGCATCGGCACGCTGTGGCCGGGTGCGAACGAGGGCTACTGGCCGGTGCTGTGGTTCCTCGGCAAGACGCTGGGCTTCATCTTCCTGTTCATCTGGCTGCGCGGCACCCTGCCCCGGATGCGCTACGACCAGTTCATGGCCTTCGGCTGGAAGGTGCTCATCCCGATCTCGCTGGTCTGGATCGTCGCCGTCATCGTCGTCCGCAAGGGCATGACCGACGGCACCTTCGACCAGCGCACGCTGTTCGTCGCGGCCGGGGTGGCCGCCGCGGTGCTGCTGGTGAGCCTGCTCCTGCCCGAGCGGAAGCCGTCCGACCCCGAGCAGACGGCGGAGGTCGACGCGCCTGCGCCGACCGACCACGGTGGCGGCTCCTACCCCACGCCGCCCATGCCCGAGCAGACCTGGAACCAGAAGGAGGGCGTCCGACGATGAGCGACACCAACGGCGGAGGCAGCCTGAAGGAGACGCTGTGGGACCCGATCGCCGGCTTCGGCGTCACGTTCCGCACGATGTTTCGCAAGCCCGTGACGGAGCAGTACCCGTTCGAGAAGCGGCCCACGGCGCCCCGGTTCCACGGCCGGCACCAGCTGAACCGCTGGCCCGACGGGCTCGAGAAGTGCGTGGGCTGCGAGCTGTGCGCCTGGGCGTGCCCGGCCGACGCGATCTACGTCGAGGGCGCCTCGAACGGCACCTCCGACGGCACCGACGGGGGAGGGGAGCGCTTCAGCCCGGGGGAGCGGTACGGCCGCGTCTACCAGATCAACTACCTGCGCTGCATCCTCTGCGGGCTGTGCATCGAGGCGTGCCCGACGCGCGCCCTGACGATGACCAACGAGTACGAGCTGGCCGACGACAACCGCGCCGACCTCATCTACGAGAAGTCCGACCTGCTGGCGCCGCTGCTGCCCGGCATGGTCGAGCCGCCGCACGCGATGCTGATCAGCGACGACCACCACGACTACTACGCGGGCAAGACGCTGCCGGTCGTCGAGGTCACGCACGGGGAGGCGACCGAGTGACCGCGTTCTGGATCGTCGCGCCCGTCGTGGTGGTGGCGGCCCTGGGGCTGCTGTTCGCCCGCAAGGCCGTGCACGCCGCGCTCAGCGTGGCCGTCGTGATGGTGGGGCTGGCGGTGCTGTACGCGGCGCAGGGTGCCCCGTTCCTGTTCGCGGTGCAGATCATCGTCTACACCGGCGCGATCATGATGCTGTTCCTGTTCGTGCTCATGCTGGTGGGCGTCGAGTCGCGGGAGTCGTTGACCGAGACGATCCGCGGCCAGCGGCTGGCGGCCACGGTGGCCGGTCTGGGCTTCGGGTTCGTGCTGGTGACGGCGGTCGGGCAGACGACGCTGGGGCCGGTGACGGGTCTGCGCTCGGCGAACGAGGACGGCAACGTCTACGGGCTGGCCGCGCTGATGTTCGGCCCGTACGTGGTGGCCATGCAGCTCACCGCGGCCCTGCTGGTGACGGCGGTGCTCGGGGCCATGGTGCTGGCGCACCGCGAGGCGCTGACGCCGCGGCGCAGCCAGGCCGACATCGCGCGCGACCGCATGGCCGAGTACGCGACGACGGGCCGCCACCCCGGCAACCCGCCGACGCCTGGCGTGTTCGCGCGGCACAACGCGGTCGACACCCCCGCCCCGCTGCCCGACGGCAGCCCGGCGACGGACTCGGTGTCGCCGAGCATCGTGGCGCGCGGGCAGCTGCGCGACGGGTTCGACGACGATATCCACGTGGTCTCGCGCCAGCTCCGTCGCGAGGACGACGAGGACGCCGGGGCTGGGGCCGTGGGCCGGGACGGTGGGCCTCGGCGGGGGTCCGGGGCCGTGGGCCGGGAGGGGGACGAGTGAACGAGTACCTGACCCTGTCGATGATCCTCTTCACCATCGGTGCCGTCGGCGTGCTGGTGCGCCGCAACGCGATCGTCGTGTTCATGTGCGTCGAGCTGATGCTGAACGCGACGAACCTCGCGCTCGTGACGTTCTCGCGCCAGCACGGCACGCTCGACGGCCAGATCGCGGCGTTCTTCGTCATGGTCGTCGCGGCCGCCGAGGTCGTGGTGGGGCTGGCGATCATCGTGTCCATCTACAGCACGCGTCGCACGACCTCGGTCGACGACGCGAGCCTGCTGAAGCTCTAGGGGGCGGGCGTGCTCGATCTCGTCTGGCTGGTCGTGGTGGTGCCGCTCGTGAGCGGTCTCGGCCTGCTCGTGTGGGGCAAGGAGGGTGACCGGGTCGGTCATCTGGTGGGCACGGTCGCGTCGGCGGTGTCGTTCGGCATCGGCCTGGTGGCGTTCGTGCAGCTGCTCGGTCGTCCCGAGGGCGACCGGTCGGTGGCCGGCACGTTGTTCACCTGGATCTCGTCGGGGCCGTTCCACGTCGACATGGCGTACCGGTTCGACCCGTTGTCGGCGTTGTTCGTGCTGCTGGTCACCGGGGTGGGCACGCTCATCCACGTCTACTCGATCGGCTACATGGCGCACGACGTGCGCCGTCGTCGCTTCTTCGCGTACCTGAACCTCTTCGTCGCGGCCATGCTCACGCTCGTGCTGGCCGACGACTACCTGGTGCTGTTCCTCGGCTGGGAGGGCGTGGGGCTGGCGTCGTACCTGCTCATCGGGTTCTGGCAGCACAAGCCGTCGGCGGCCGCGGCGGCCAAGAAGGCGTTCGTGCTCAACCGCGTGGGCGACGTCGGCATGGCGCTGGCGATCATGCTGATGTTCGCGCAGCTCGGGACGTCGTCGATCCAGGTGGTGAACGCGACGGTCGCGGGGCAGGCGAGCGAGTCGGTCGCGACGGCGCTGGGGCTGCTCCTGCTGCTGGGCGCGTGCGGCAAGTCCGCCCAGGTGCCGCTGCAGGCCTGGCTCCTGGACGCGATGGAGGGTCCGACGCCGGTGTCGGCGCTCATCCACGCGGCCACCATGGTCACCGCCGGCGTCTACCTGGTGGTCCGCAGCAACGGCATCTTCGACGCGGCGCCGGTCGCGCAGACGGCGGTGGTGGTGGTCGGCCTGGTCACGCTGCTCGCCGGTGCATGGATCGGCTGCACGAAGGACGACATCAAGAAGGCGCTCGCCGGCTCCACGATGAGCCAGATCGGCTACATGATGCTGGCGGCCGGGCTGGGACCTGCGGGCTACGCGTTCGCGATCTTCCACCTCATCACGCACGGCTTCTTCAAGGCCAACATGTTCCTCGGTGCCGGCTCGGTCATGCATGGGATGAGCGACGACGTCGACATGCGGCACTACGGCGCGCTCCGTCGGGCGATGCCTGTCACGTTCGCGACCTTCGGGCTCGGCTACCTCGCGATCATCGGCTTCCCCGGCTTCTCGGGCTTCTTCTCCAAGGACAAGATCATCGAGGCGGCCTTCGGGGAGTCGTTCTGGATCGGCCTGGCCGCCCTGCTCGGCGCCGGGGTGACGGCGTTCTACATGACGCGGCTCATGGTCATGACCTTCACGTCGCCGAAGCGCTGGCTCGACGACGTGCACCCTCACGAGTCGCCGCGCGTGATGACGGTGCCGCTGGTGGTGCTGGCCGCGCTGTCGGTCCTGGGCGGCGTGCTCGTGCTGGGCGGGTGGATCGAGCACTGGCTCGAGCCGGTGGTCGGGCACACCGAGCACCACGAGCTCGCGGTGCCCGCCTGGGGCATGTCGATCATCGTCACGGCGGTGGTCGCGGTGGGCGTCGCGCTCGCCTGGTCCACGTACACGCGCTCGCCGATCGCCCCGACCGCGCCCGCCGACGCCGACGTCTCGGTGCTCACCCGCGCCGGCCGACACGAGCTCTACGGCAACGCGGTCAACGACACGCTCGTGGTGCGGCCCGTGCGACACCTCACGCGGGTGCTGGTCTTCCTCGACGCACGGCTCGTCGACGGCCTCGTCCGTGGACTCGCCGACCGGCTCGGCGACACGTCCCAGTTCCTGCGCACGCCCCAGACGGGCTACGTCCGCAGCTACGCCCTCAGCATCCTCGTCGGCTCGCTCGTCGTGGTGCTCGCACTCCTGGCGGTGACGCTCGCATGATCCTGTCCGTCCTCGCCGCCACCCCGCTCGTCGGTGCGCTGGTCGTCACGCTGATGCCGCGCACGGCCGCCGCCGCCCGGGCGGTCAAGGTCGTCGCGCTGGCGACGTCGCTCGTGGCGCTCGCGCTCGCGCTGTACGTCACGTCGCGGTTCGACGTCGGGGCCGGCGGCTACCAGCTGACCGAGCAGCACGAGTGGATCGGTCCGCTCGGCGTGCACTACGCGCTCGGGGTCAACGGCATCGGCCTCACGCTCGTGCTCCTCACGACGGTGCTCGTGCCGATCGTCCTCCTCGCCGCGTGGGCGGACCGCCTGCCCGCGGCCCGCAGCGTCAACTCCTACCTCGCCTGGATGCTCGTCCTGGAGGCGCTCGCGATCGGTGTCTTCTGCGCGACCGACGCCTTCCTGTTCTACGTGCTGTTCGAGGCGACGCTGATCCCGATCTACTTCCTCATCGGTTCCTACGGCGGCGCGGGTCGCACCTACGCCGCCGTGAAGTTCCTCATCTACAACCTGGTCGGTGGCCTGCTCATGCTCGCCTCGATCGTCGGCCTGTACGTCGTCACCGCCCGCGCCGGCGACCCGACCTACCTGCTGTCGGACCTCTCGGGGCTCGACGTCGGCACGACCACGGAGCGGCTGCTGTTCCTCGGGTTCATGGCGGCGTTCGCGATCAAGGCCCCGCTGTTCCCGTTCCACACGTGGCTGCCCGACGCTGCCGGCACCGCCACGCCGGCGACGTCGGTGCTGATGGTCAGCATCATCGACAAGGTCGGCACGTTCGGCATGCTGCGGTGGTGCCTCGAGCTGTTCCCGGGGGCGTCGGAGTGGGCCAGCCCCGTGGTCATCACGCTCGCGGTGGTCAGCATCCTCTACGGCGCGCTGCTCGCGATCGGCCAGGACGACGTCCGCCGGCTGGTGGCGTTCACGTCGGTGTCGCACTTCGGCTTCATCATCCTCGGCATCTTCACCTTCACCCACACGGCGACGGCCGGGTCGACGCTCTACATGTTCAACCACGGGCTCTCGACCGCGGCGCTGTTCCTCGTGACCGGCATGATGGTCGCCCGTCGTGGCTCCGCCAGCATCAGCGACTTCGGCGGCGTGCAGAAGGTCGCGCCGGTGCTGTCCGGCATCCTCCTGCTGGCCGGCCTGTCGAGCCTGTCGCTGCCGGGACTCGCGCCGTTCGTGAGCGAGTTCATGGTGCTCGCGGGCACGTTCACGCGCTCGGTGCCGGCGGCGGTGCTCGCCACGCTCGGCATCGTGCTCGCGGCGCTGTACATCCTCATCATGTACCAGCGGACCATGACCGGTCCGCTGCAGCCCGAGGTCGAGCACCTGCGCGACCTCGACCACCGCGAGGTGGCGGCGCTGGCCCCCGCGGTCGTGCTCATCGTCGGGCTCGGCTTCTTCCCGCAGCCGCTGCTCGACCTCGTGAACCCCGCCGTCGACGAGGTGGTGAGCCACGTGGGGGTCGGTGACCCGCCGCCCCGCACCCCGGCCGACCTCGACGGCATCTCCTTCTCCGGCTCCTACGCGCCGATGAGCGAGCTCCCCGCGACGGAGGGTGGTCACTGATGGCGACGCTGCTGCTGGCCGACCGGCCCGACATCCCCGCGCCCACGATCGAGTGGTCGCTGCTGTCCCCGCTGCTCGTCGTCGCGGGGGTCGCCATGGTCGCCGTGCTCGTGGAGACGTTCTGGCCGCGGCGCACCCGGTTCACCGCGCAGGCGGTGCTGGCCGGCCTGGGCCTGCTCGCCGCACTCCTCGACACCGTCCGCGTGTACGTGTCGCTCGACCGCGTCGACGGCGACGTCGTCGGCCGCGGCACCCCCGTGGCCGAGGGCGCGGTGACGGTCGACGGACCCGGCGTGCTCACGTGGGGGCTGCTGCTGGTGTTCGCGCTGCTCAGCCTCGCGCTCTTCGCCGAGCGGCGGCTCGACGGCGGGCTCAGCGCCTTCACGGGTCGCGCGGTCGACCCGCCGGGGTCGGGCGGCGAGGCGGAGGCGACCCGCCTGCGCCTCGAGCACACCGAGACCTTCCCCCTGCTGCTGTTCGCGCTCGCGGGCATGATGCTGTTCGCGTCGGCGAACGACCTCGTCACGATGTTCGTCGGCCTGGAGGTCATGAGCCTGCCGCTGTACCTGCTGTGCGGGCTGGCCCGGCGTCGGCGGCTCATCAGCCAGGAGGCGTCGCTCAAGTACTTCCTGCTCGGCGCGTTCTCGTCCGTGTTCTTCCTCTACGGCGTGGCGCTCGCCTACGGCTACGCGGGCAGCTTCCGCCTGGCCGACGTCGACACGGCGGTGACCAGCCGCACCGGCGGGGAGCACCTGCTCCTCGCGGCGATCGGCCTGATCAGCGTCGGCATGCTGTTCAAGGTCGGCGCGGTGCCCTTCCACCAGTGGACGCCCGACGTCTACCAGGGTGCGCCGACGCCGGTGACGGCCTTCATGGCCGCGGGCACCAAGGCGGCGGCGTTCGTCGCGTTCATGCGCGTGCTGTTCGTCGCGTTCGGCGGGGCGTCGTGGGACTGGCGGCCGCTGCTGTGGGTCGTGGCGCTGCTGACGATGGTGGTGGGCTCGCTGGTCGCGATCGCGCAGACGGACGTCAAGCGCATGCTGGCCTACTCCTCCGTCGCGCACGCCGGGTTCCTCCTGGTCGGTCTGGCCGGCGCCTACGTGGCCGACTCCGAGCGCATCACGTCGGTCTCCGGCCTGCTGTTCTACCTGGGCGTCTACGGTGTCTCCTCGATCGGCGCGTTCGCGGTGGTGACGGTCGTGCGTGACGCGGGAGGCGAGACCACGCACCTGTCGCGCTGGGCGGGACTGGGCAAGGAGTCGCCGTTCCTGGCCGGGTCCTTCGCGCTGTTCATGCTGTCGTTCGCGGGGATCCCGCTCACCGGCGGCTTCATCGGCAAGTGGAGCGTGTTCAGCGCGGCATGGTCGGGCGGCTACGGCGCCCTGGTGGTCGCGGGCGTCCTGACGAGTGCCGTGGCGGCCTACTTCTACGTGCGGGTGATCGTGCTGATGTTCTTCACCGACCCCGTCGGCGACGGCCCGACCGTGGCGCTTCCCAGCGTCTTGACTACGGTGGTCATCGCAGCAGCCGCTGCGGGCACGCTGGTCCTGGGCATCCTCCCAGGTCCGGTGCTCGACCTCGCTCAGCACGCGGGAACCTTCGTGCGCTGAGCCGACTGTGACCAGGAGCCGGGACGTGTCGCTGGGATTCTCGTTCGACGAGCCGGAGCTCGAGGAGCGCGTGCGCCGTGGCGTGGAGGCCGTCGAGGCACGGCTCGCCGCGGCCGTCGACAGTCCCGACGCGTTCATCGCGGAGGCCGCCGCCCATCTCGTGAACGCCGGGGTCAAGCGCTTCCGCCCGCTCCTCGTCGTGCTGGCGGCGCAGCTGGGCGACGCCGACAACCCTGACGTCGTCCCGTCGGCGCTCGTCGTCGAGCTGACCCACCTGGCCACGCTGTACCACGACGACGTGATGGACGAGGCTCCGCTGCGCCGGGGCGCTCCGAGCGCGAACGACCGCTGGGGCAACTCGCTGGCGATCCTCGTGGGTGACTACCTGTTCGCGCAGGCGTCGGAGCTGGTCTCGACCCTCGGCACCGAGGCCGTGCGCATCCAGGCCGAGACCTTCTCGCGTCTCGTCCGGGGGCAGATCCGCGAGACCGTGGGTCCGGCCGAGGGCGAGGACGCGCTGCAGCACTACCTCGACGTGGTGGCCGACAAGACCGGGTCGCTGATCGCCACGTCGGCGCGCTTCGGCGCGCGGGCGTCGCGTGCGGGCGACGACGTGGAGGCGGCGCTCACCGAGTTCGGCGAGCGGATCGGGGTCGCGTTCCAGCTGAGCGACGACGTGCTCGACATCGCGAGCGACAGCGACGACTCGGGCAAGACGCCGGGCACCGACCTGCGCGAGGGCGTGCCGACGCTGCCGACGCTGCTCGCGCTGCGCGGCGACGACCCGGCCGACGCGCAGCTGCGCGAGCGGCTGTCGGGCCCGATCGAGGACGAGACGGTCGTCGCGGAGGTGCTGGCCGCGCTGCGGGTGCACCCGGCGATGGCGCAGGCGCGGGCGTACGTGCAGGCCGAGGTGCCGGCCCGCCGCGCCCTCGAGGCGCTCTGCGACAGCCTGGCCGACCGCGTCGCCTGAGCGTCGCGTCGCCGGGGTGCTGCTCAGGCGGTGACGACCGGCCGCGGTGCTCTACGTCGGCTCGTGATCGCGTCGACGGTGAAGATGACGAGCGCCGCCCACACGAGCGCGAACCCGATCCAGCGCGCCGTGCTCATGGCCTCGTGGAACACGAGGAGCCCGAGCAGGAACTGGATGAACGGGCCGAGGTACTGCAGCAGGCCGATCGTCGTGAGCGAGAGCCGGGTGGCGGCGGCGGCGAACATCAGCAGCGGGATGGCCGTCACGACGCCCGTGCCCGCCAGCAGGGCGGCGTTGCCGGCCCCGGCGTGCCCGAACGTGAGGTCGCCGCGCAGCTGCAGGACGACGAGGAAGGCGAGCGCGAACGGCGCGAGGATCAGCGTCTCCATGCCGAGGCCCTCGAACGCGCCGAGGGACGCGCGCTTCTTGAGGAATCCGTAGGTGGCGAACGAGCCGGCGACGAGCAGTGCGATCCACGGCAGTCGTCCGTAGTCGACGGTGAGGACGACGACGGCGACGAACCCGATGCCGACGGCCACCCACTGCGCGGGCCGCAGCGTCTCCTTGAGCACGAGCACGCCGAGCAGCACGGTGACGAGCGGGTTGATGAAGTATCCGAGCGACGTCTCGATGACGTGCCCGTTCGTGACGCCCCAGATGAATCCACCCCAGTTCAGGGCGATGGTCACCGACGCGAGCGCGAGGAACAGCATGAGCGTGCGGTCGCGGGCGATGTCACGGAAGCGGCCCCAGCGTCGGGTGACGCCGATGAGCACGAGCACGAACGCCAGCGACCAGACGATGCGGTGCGCGAGCACCTCGAGCGGCCCGGCCGGCTCCAGCAGCGGCCAGTAGAGCGGGAACAGCCCCCAGCAGAGGTACGCCCCGATCCCGTACGGCAACCCGCTCCCGGTCCGCTCCTCCACCTCCGCCACCAGCGCAGCCTAGGCCCGCCCCCGGTGCGCGTTTGCGTGGGCCCCACGTAAACGTGCGGTTGGGGCGGGTGTTTGCGGTGGGGGAGCTGGTTTGGGTGGGGCCCCACGTAAGCGCGCACGCCCGGCGAGGATCAACCTGCGCGACCATGGACGCATGCCGACGCCGCGCTGGTTCACCGACACCGACGAGGGCCACTCGACCTGGTACCGCGACCGCTTCCGCGACCTCGAGGCCGAGGGTGCCGACCTGGAGGGGGAGGCGCGGTTCGTCGACGCGCTGGCGCCGAGGCGCGGCGGGGGTGCTGGGCCGGGGGCGGCGGAGCGGCCCGGCGGGGGTGCCGGGCCGGGGGCGGCTGGTCCGCCCGGCGCGCGCATCCTCGACGCCGGCTGCGGGGCCGGTCGCCTCGGTGGCGCGCTGCACCACCGCGGCCACGACGTCGTCGGCGTCGACGCCGACGAGGTGCTCGTCGCGGAGGCCCGCGCGACGCGTCCTGGCCCGACGTGGCTGGTCGCCGACCTGCTCGACGTCGACCTCGGCGCGACGTTCGACGTCGTCGTCTCGGCGGGGAACGTGATGGTCTTCCTCGCGCCCGGCACGGAGCAGGAGGTGGTCGCGAACCTCGCCCGCCACGTGGTCGACGACGGTGCGCTCGTGCTCGGC
>NZ_LUNF01000297.1:0-3058 GCF_001626145.1 Aeromicrobium sp. REDSEA-S32_B7 | reverse complement strand
GGAGTCGGGCGTGACCGGCGGCAGCCGGTCGCTCACGCCTGGGTTCCGGCCGGGGTCCCGGCGGCGAGCGGACGGCGTCGGTTGAGCGGCAGCCGACCGGCGAGGTCCCCGAGGGGACCCACGGCGCGGTGGAGCGCGTCCGCGGAGGTCGACAGGGTGGGCACGATCTCGGCCAGCTCCGCCAGTCGCGGCTGGATCGACTCCAGCGTGTCGCCCAGCGCCACCAGTTGGTCCAGGGTGCCGCCGTCCGCGAGCAGACGCTCGACGAAGCCGTCGTCGGTGAGCATCCGGTCGGCCAGGCCACCGGGGCGCAGCACCAGCTCCAGGAGACCACCGGGCTGGGTGAGACGGTCCACCGGGCCGTCGGGCTGCAGCAGCCGTTCGAGCACGCCCTCCTCGGCCACGACCCGGTCCAGCGCCCCGCCCTCGCCGAGCAGCCGGTCCAGCGGGCCGTCGGTCGCGAGCAACCGGTCGAGCACGCCGTCGCGCACCACGAGGCGGGTCAGCGGACCGTCGTCGGCGAGCAGGCGGTCCAGGACCCCGTCGCGCGCCAGCATCCGGCCCAGCGGCCGGTCGGGGGCAGTGAGCTCGTTGACGACCGCGGCCAGTCGCATCGGGCCGTCCTCGTCGGTCAGCAGGTCGACCAGCTGCTCGGCGTACGGGACGGGGAGCTGGGTGCACGACCGGCACACGCCCGCCTCGAAGTAGCCGCACCTCATGTGCACATCCTCTCCCGGGTGAGGTTCCGGGACCGGATCGGGACGTAGCGTCGAGGGCATGCAGCTCCTCGGACTCCTCGTCGTCGGCGAGGGAGCCGTCGGCGCGCAGCTTGCCGAGCTCGAGCACCGTGCCGGACGCGTCCTTGACGACGGCCTGCTGCATCAGCTCGGCGAGCGCCTTGCCGCGCAGCACCTCGCTCACCATCTCGGGCACGTGGTTGTGCTCCATGATGTGCTGGATGTAGGAGTTCGGGTCCTGGCCCGACTCCTGCGCCCGGCGGAAGATGTGCTGGCTCAGCTCGTCGTCCTGGATGCCGATCTCGGAGTCGGCGACCACCTGGTCGAGCACGAACTGGGCGACGATCGAGTCGCGCACCCGGCGCTCGAGCTCGGCCTCGAACTCCTCCTCGGTCTGGCCCTCGTCCTCGAGGTAGGTCTCGAACGAGATGCCGGCGTAGGAGAGCTGCTGCTGGATCTGCTCACGGCGACCCTGCAGCTCCTCGGCGACGACGGCGTCGGGCAGCGGCGCCTCGACCTTGCCGACGATCTCGTCGAGGACGAGGTCGCGGGCCTCGGCGGCCTGCTCCATGCGCTTGCCGCGGACGAGCCGCTCGCGCACGTCGGCGTCGAGACCGTCGAGCAGGGTGCCGGAGCCGATCGTGTAGGGCAGGCCCTTGGCGTCGGCGCCCTCGATGTCGGAGCCGTCCTTGGCGCGCGCGACGAGGTCGATGGTGACGGCGTCGCCGTCGGCGGCGGCGCGGTCGACGTCGGTGGTGACGGCGAAGCGGTCACGCAGGGCGTCGATCTGCTCGTCGACGTCGGCGTCGGTGACCTCGGCGTCGGCGACCTGCACCTCGATGCTCGCCAGGTCGGGCAGCTCGAGGGTGGGGCGCACGTCGAGCTCGGCGGTGATCTCGATGTCCTCGCCGTCGACGAACTTGGTGAGGTCGATCTCGGGCTGGCTCAGCGGCTGGATCTCCGCCTGCTGCAGGGCCTCGTTGTACCAGCCGGGCAGGGCGCCGTTGATGGCCTCGTCCAGCACGGCGCTGCGGCCGATGCGCTGGTCGACGATGGCGGCCGGCACCTTCCCCTTGCGGAAGCCGGGGATGGTGATCTGCGAACCGATCGTCTTGTACGCCTTGTCGAGGCTCGGCTTGAACTCCTCGAACGGCACCTCGATGGTGAGCTTGACCCGCGTGGGGCTCAGGGTCTCGGTGGTGCTCTTCACGTCGTGCTGCTCCTGCGGTGGTGGTGGTCGGGGTGCGTGCCGCAACCGCTCGGGACGTGGCGCGGACGCGGGAGGTCGCGCGGGCTCAGCAGCCCGCGGCAGGACCTCCGTGCAGTCTCTCACGCTGCCCCTGGTGCAGGCGAACCAGCACGGTCAGGTGGGCAGGACGCGGTTCGTCCCGGCCGGGACGCGGCGGGTCGCCAGGAGCCGCGAGGAGGCGTCGGGGTCGGTGCGGTCGCTGACCGCGTGCCACTCCATGCGCGCCTCGTCGGGCGTCAGCTCGAGCACGCTGTAGCCGTGGTCGTCGAGGTTGACGAAGCGCACGTGCGGGTTCATGCGCACGATCGCCTCCTCCATCGCCAGCGAGACGGTGCGGGGCTTGGTGCCCATGAAGTCATCGACGTTGTTGCTGGTGACGGAGCTGCACACGAGCTCGGTCGCGACGGGGGCACCGTCGAGCTCGACCTCGTTGGCCCAGGCGGTGTGCACGTCGCCGCTGAGGAAGACCACGTCGTCGACGCCCGCCTCCTTGATCCGCTCAAGCACCCGTCGGCGCTCCACGGGATAGCCGTCCCACGTGTCGGTGTTCGGTTCCGCGGGCCCCCAGGTCATCGGGTCGGTGGTGCGACGCAGGGCGAGCTCCTGGCCGCGCGGACGCGGCGGCATCAGCATCGGCGCGACCATCACGGGGTTCCCGACGAGCCGCCACCGGGCACCGGGCGTGGCGAGTCCCTCCACCAGCCACGCCTCCTGGTCGGCTCCGGTGAGGGAGCGGGCGCCGTCGTCCAGGCGCGGGTCGTCGGCCTCGACGCGCTCGTCGCGGTAGCCGCGCAGGTCGAGCATCGAGAGGTCCGCCAGCCGGCCGAACCGGAACCGCCGGTAGATGCGGGTGCCGTCGCCCACGCGGGCGGTGCCGCCGAGGCGGACCGGCATCCACTCGTCGTACGCCCGCATCGCGGCGCGCTTGCGGCGGTCCCAGGGGCCCTCGGTGAAGCGCTGGTGCTCGAAGGCCCCGCCGGGGTACCAGCCGTCGGCGATCTCGTGGTCGTCCCACGTGGCGACCATCGGCAGCGCGGCATGCAGACGCTGCAGGTCGGGGTCGGTCTTGTAC
>NZ_LUNF01000296.1:0-3363 GCF_001626145.1 Aeromicrobium sp. REDSEA-S32_B7 | reverse complement strand
TCTCCGCGCGGTCCATCGACGGCACCGACATCGACCTCTCGGCGTACGCCGGTCAGGTGGTCCTCGTCGTCAACACCGCCTCGCAGTGCGGCTTCACCCCTCAGTACAAGGGCCTCCAGGAGCTGCACGACACCTATGCCGACAAGGGCTTCACCGTGCTCGGCTTCCCGTGCGACCAGTTCGGCGGGCAGGAGCCCGGCGACGACGCGGAGATCAACGCCTTCTGCGAGCGCAACTTCGGCGTGACCTTCCCGCTGTTCTCCAAGATCGAGGTCAACGGCGACGGGGCCCACCCGCTCTACCAGTGGCTTCGCTCGGAGAAGGGAGGCCTGCTGGGCAGCAAGATCAAGTGGAACTTCACCAAGTACCTCCTCGGCAAGGACGGCAAGGTCATCGGCCCCTACTCGCCGACCACCAAGCCCGAGAAGATCGCCTCCGACATCGAGAAGGCGCTCGCGGCATGACCCGGTTCACCGCAGGCACCGAGGCGCAGGCGGTGATCACGGCCTCGCGCGAGGACGTGTGGGCGCTGCTGGAGGACCCCGACGCGATCGCGGACATGACGCCGTTCGTGCGCCGCATCACCGCCGACGGCGACCACTGGACCTGGGACCTCAGTGGCTTGGAGGTGCTCGGCGTGAAGGTCGCGCCGACCTTCACCGAGAAGATGACCTTCGACCGCCCCAGCCGCATCGAGTTCCGCCACGACCCGCCCGACGGGGAGACGGAGCGCTCCGGCGTGGAGGGCTGGTACGACCTGTCGGAGCACGAGCAGGGCTGCGAGCTGCGCACCAGCCTCGAGATCACCCTCGACCTGCCGCTGCCCAAGCTGTCCTCGAAGGCGGTCACCGCCACCATGAAGGGCGTCGTCGCCAAGATGGGCGACCGGTTCTCCGCGAACCTGCTCGAGCGGCTGGGGGCCGAGGAGGTCTGACGAGGACGCGTCAGCGGACTCGTCGTTGGTGGTCGAGCGAGCGGCACGGCTGAGCTTGCGAAGCCGTGACCCGCGTGTCGAGACCCAGTCGATGTACTGACACAGCACGACAAGACATCAGCCCCCGGTCCGTGAGGATCGGGGGCTGATGTCGTCTATGCGTCGCTGCGCTCCTACAACGCCGAGCCTTCGCGGTACTCCTGGAAGCTGACGTTCCAGTCGCCGTAGCCGTTCGTCAGGGTCATGTCGTCCCCCTGCGTCCCGACGGTCTCGACGACGTCGCCGCGCCGTGTCATGGCGTAGAGCCACCCGGCGTCCGCAGTGGACATGCCGGTGCAGCCGTGAGAGACGTTGGCGCTCCCCTGGCTGCCGACCGACCACGGGGCGGCGTGGATGAACTCACCGGAGAAGGTCAGCCGCATCGCCCACTGCACGTCGTCGATGTCGTAGGCCTCCGCGGAACCCGCGGCAAAGCCGACGGTCTCGGAGTTCATCCGCTTCTCGTCGAACTTCTCGATGATCACCTTGACGCCGTTGCGGGTCTCGAAGCCCGGCTTGCCGGTGGTGACCGGCAGGGTGCGCAACAGCTCACCGTTGGAGAAGACCTCCATCTGGTGGGTGCGCGCGTCAACGCGGTAGACGTGGGCGTCACCGACGGAGAAGTCGATCTCGCGGTCGTGCTGGCCGTAGACGCCGCCGCCGGCCGAGACCCCGTTGACGTCAAGGTCGACGTGGACGTCGGTGCCGGCCTTCCAGTAGGTCCGCGGGCGCCAGTGGGCCTCGGTGTCGCTGAGCCAGTGCCAGGTGCCCCGCTGGCGCGGCGTCGACTCCACGTGCATGTGGCGCTCGAACTCGGCCCGGTCGGTCACGGGCACGTCGAAGGTGACGACCACGGGCATCCCGACGCCCACCGTCTCCCCGTCGAGAGGCGCGATCGAGGCGTAGGTCTGCTCGGCGAGCGACAGGTCGGCGGTGCTGACGCTGGCGCCGCGTCGCACGTTCAGCTTCAGGCGCGGGCGCTCGGTCGGCGCCGCGGCCGCCGACGACGGCTCCTCGGCGCCGTCCCGGGAGCCGGGCAGCGCCGTCCCGCTCTCGCAGGCACTCAACCCAGCGCTCACCAGCGCCAGCAGGCTCAAGGACGCGACAGCGGCGCCGGGACGACGGGCGGATCGGACGGTCATCGACAGGTACTCCCACGAGATGTGCGACGGCGAGACGGCCGGTGCGGTCGTCCCCAGGGTAGAGGCCGGAACCTCGAGACGACGAACTCCGCGCCTCCCCTGCAGGGAAGACGCGGAGCGCGTGGGAAAGGTTGCGGCCGTGCGCCGCTGGGAGCCCGCAGGCTCAGTGAGCGTGCTCACCCCGGTAGTACTCGAAGACCAGGCCGCACAGGGCCAGGGTGCCCAGCACCCCGCCGATGATGAACAACCACCAGGCAGCCATGGCCAGGCCGAAGACCATCACGCCGAGCGTCGCAGCAGCCCACAGCGGCCACCAGGAGTAGGGCGGGAAGAAGCCCAGCTCGCCGGCGCCGTCGGCGATCTCGCCGTCGAGGCGGTCCTCGGGGCGAGGCTCCATCTTGCGGGCGTGGAACCCGAGGTAGAGCGTCACCATGGCCGTCAACAGCCCGGTCATGGTCAGCGCGGAGGTGCCGGTCCAGTCAGCGCCGGTCTCACCGGCGCCGGTGATGAACCAGTAGGCCGGGGTGACCAGCACCAGGAAGATCGTGGTGATCGCGAAGATCCAGGTCTCAGCCTTCATCAGGAGTTCTCCCCCTCGGAGGTCTCGCCCCGCACGACGTCCTCACGGCCCGTCATGTCCGGCGCGTCGGCGAAGTCGCCGTTGGCGGCCGCCTCGTTCGTGTCCAGGTCCAGGGCTGCGATCTCCGGGTGGTGGAGGTCGAAGGCCGGCGACTCCGACCGGATGCGCGGGATGGTGTGGAAGTTGTGCCGCGGCGGCGGGCACGAGGTGGCCCACTCCAGCGACCGGCCCCAGCCCCACGGGTCGTCGACGCCGACCAGGGGCGCCTTCCGCGAGACGTAGAGGTTGTAGAAGAAGGGCAGCATCGACAGCGAGAGCAGGAAGGCGCCCACGGTCGAGACCTGGTTGAGCACGGTGAAGCCGTCCTCGGGCAGGTAGTCGGCGTAGCGACGCGGCATGCCCTCGACACCGAGCCAGTGCTGCACGAGGAACGTGAGGTGGAAGCCCACGAACAGGATCCAGAAGTGCAGCTTGCCCAGGCGCTCGTCGAGCATCCGGCCGGTCATCTTCGGCCACCAGAAGTAGAACCCGGCGAACATCGCGAAGACCACGGTGCCGAAGACGACGTAGTGGAAGTGCGCCACCACGAAGTAGGAGTCGGAGACGACGAAGTCCAGCGGCGGGCTGGCCAGGATGACACCGGTCAGGCCACCGAAGAGGAAGGTCGT
>NZ_LUNF01000295.1:0-9332 GCF_001626145.1 Aeromicrobium sp. REDSEA-S32_B7 | reverse complement strand
GGACACCGAGGTCTACGTCATGCCGTTCCTGACGTACACCACGCCGCGGGCCGCGCGGAACGCGCTGCGCTTCCGCTACTCGCTGCTCGACGCGGCACGTCGCCGTGCCGGCCAGCTCGCGCAGAAGGGCGCGCTGTTCCCCTGGCGCACCATCAACGGCGAGGAGGCGTCGGCGTACTACGCGGCCGGCACCGCGCAGTACCACATCGACGCCGACATCGCGTACGCGCTGAGCCAGTACGTCGGGGCCACGGGCGACGTCGAGTTCCTCGACCGCGAGGGCATCGACGTGTTCGTGGAGACCGCCCGGCTCTGGGCCGACCTCGGCTTCTGGCGCAGCGAGGAGGGCAGCACCTTCCACATCCACGGCGTCACGGGGCCCGACGAGTACACGACGGTCGTGAACGACAACCTGTACACGAACGTCATGGCGCGCTTCAACCTGCGCCGCGCGGCCGAGGCGGTGCGCACGCTGCAGCACTCGAATCCCACGGCGTACGCCGACGCGAAGGCGCGCCTCTCGCTCACCGACGAGGAGGTCGAGGAGTGGGGTCGCGCGGCCCGCAACATGAGCATCCCGTTCGACGAGCACCTCGGCATCCACCCGCAGGACTCGCACTTCCTCGAGCGCGAGATGTGGGACCTCGACCACACGCCGCTCGACAAGCGTCCGCTGCTCCTGCACTACCACCCGCTCGTCATCTACCGGTTCCAGGTGCTGAAGCAGGCCGACGTCGTGCTGGCGCTGTTCCTGCAGGGCGAGGACTTCACGCCCGAGCAGAAGCGCGCCGACTTCGAGTACTACGACCCGATCACCACGGGCGACTCGACGCTGTCGGCGGTCGTGCAGTCGATCATCGCCTCCGAGGTCGGCTACCACGACCTCGCGTACCGCTACTTCCTGTCGGCGCTGTTCGTCGACCTCGCCGACCGGCACGGGAACACGTCCGACGGCGTGCACGTCGCGTCGACCGGCGGGGTGTGGAGCGCCGTGGCCGCCGGGTTCGGCGGCTTCCGCGACCTCGGCGCCGGGCAGTGGACGATGGACCCGCGCCTGCCCGACGACTGGGAGTCGCTCACCTACCGGCTCACGCTGCGCGGCACCCGCGTGCGCGTGACCGTGCGCCCCGACGAGCTCGAGCTCGTGGTCGAGGACGGCACCGGGCACCTGGCTTTCGAGGTGCGGGGCGCCGAGGTCGTGGTCGGGCCCGACGCCCCCGTCACCGTGCCGCTGGACGGCCAGGGTCCGCGCCTCGAGGGCGAGCCGCCCAGCCCGATCGGCACCCGCCGCTCCGACGGCACGATCATCTCCGCCATCGTCCCCGGCGCCTGACCCATGGGTCGCCCGTGAGGCCCGTTTGCGTGGGGCCCCACGCAAACGGGCTCTCCCCATCGCAAACGTGCGGGGTTTCTGCAGGTTTGGGTGGGGCCCCACGTAACCGGGCGCAGGCGGGGCGGTCCGTCGCGCGGGACCTGTCGGACCCGCCCTAGACTGCGGGGTGTGTTGATCGTCAGGTACGAGGTCAGTGACGGCAGGTCCGGGGAGGACGTCGTCCTCGTCGACCAGAAGTGGTCGTTCGGGCGGGTCGGCGGCGACGAGGCCCCGACCGTCGAGACCGACGACCGACGCGTCAGCCGCGGTGCGCTCGTCATCCGCGACAGCGGCCCCGGTCCCGTCGTCTTCCGCGGCCAGCGCGGCGAGCAGGCGCGGGTCGGCCTGGTCAGCGACGACGGCAGCACCGAGTGGCTCGCCGAGGGCAAGGCCGGCAACCTCACCGCGACCGCGCGGCGGGTGACCTTCGACCTGCAGGACGAGAACGTGCTCTCGCTCGAGGTCGAGTTCGCCGACCGGGGCAGCGTCGTCGAGCGGCAGCAGGCCGCGCAACCGCACCTCACCCTGGTGCCGGACCCCGACGACACCACCGAGCAGCCGTGAGCGGGCCGCAGGACGTCGAGTCCGTCGACCTCGCGTTCCTGCAGGGCCTGCCGAAGGCGGAGCTGCACGTGCACCACGTCGGCTCCGCGTCCGTCGAGGCCGTCGCCGAGCTGGCGGCCCGGCACGAGGGCAGCACCCCGGTGCCCACCAATCCCACCGCGCTCGCCGACTACTTCCGCTTCACCGACTTCGCGCACTTCGTCGAGGTGTACCTTTCGGTCGTCGACCTGCTGCGCACCCCCGACGACATCTGGACCCTCACGCACCAGGTCGGCACCGACCTCGCCGCGCAGAACGTCCGCTACGCGGAGCTGACGCTCACCCCGTACACGTCGATCGTCCGCGGCATCCCCGTCGAGGCCTACCTCGAGGCCGTCGAGGACGCGCGACGTCGGGTCGAGGCCGACACCGGCCTCGTGCTGCGCTGGATCTTCGACATCCCCGGCGAGTCCGGCCTGGAGGCCGCCGACGTCACGCTCGACGTCGCCCTGAACCATGCGCCCGACGCGCTCGTCGGCTTCGGCCTGGGCGGGCCCGAGATCGGCGTGCCCCGTCCACAGTTCGCGGAGCACTTCGCCGCGGCGCGCGCCGCCGGGTTGCACAGCGTCCCGCACGCCGGGGAGTCGACCGGGCCCCAGACCATCCGCGACGCGATCGAGCACCTCGGGGCCGAGCGCATCGGGCACGGCATCGCGGCCGCGCAGGACCCCGCGCTCATGGCGCTGCTCGCCGAGCGCGGCATCGTGCTCGAGGTGTGCCCGACGTCGAACGTCTGCACCCGCTCGACGCCCTCGCTCGACGAGCACCCGCTGCCGACGCTCGTCGCCGCGGGCGTCCCGGTCACGATCAACAGCGACGACCCTCCGATGTTCGGCACGACCCTCACCCGCGAGTACGCGGTGGCGGCCGACCTGCTGTCGCTCGACCGCCCCGGCGTCGTCGACCTCGCGCGGGCGGCGGTCGACGCGTCGTTCGCGCCCGACGCGGTGAAGACGTCGATCCGCGCCGAGCTCGACGCCGTCTGACCCGCTCGGTCTGCGTCAGCCCTTCTGCACGGTCGGGGCCACCGGCACCCGCACCAGCAGCACGCCGGGGCGGACCTCGGCGGTGATCTCGGTGCCCTCGTCGACGGGGTCGCCGTCGAGCTGCATCGGGGTCGGGCCGGTGGCCTTCACGTGCACCCGGCGCCCCGTGAACCGGTCGAGACGGTCGTTGGTGCGCTTGCGGCGCGTGATCACGCGGACCGCGATCGAGACCCACCCGAAGAACCGGCGCGGCGCGATCACCACGACGTCGAGCTCGCCGTCGTCGATCTGCGCCTCCGGCAGCAGCGGGAGCCCCGCCTGCAGGTAGCCGACGTTGCCGATGACGACCGTGCGGGCGCGGAACGTGCGCGGCTCGCCGTCGTCGACGGTGATCGTGACCTTGGTGCCGGAGTAGCGCAGCGCCTTGACGCCCGAGACGACGTAGGCGACCCAGCCGACCTTCTTCTTCAGCTCGTCGTTGACGCCGGTCATGATCATCGCGTCCATGCCCAGGCCCGCCATGACGAGGAAGCTGGTCTCGACGCCGGCGTCGGTGCTGAACCGGGCGAGGTCGATGGCCTTGTCCTGCCCGCCGAACGCCACCTCGAGGGCGTCGCGCGGGTTGAGCGGGATGCCGAGGTTGCGCGCCAGCAGGTTGCCGGTGCCCTGCGGGATGATGGCCACGGCCACGCCGGTGCGAGCGGCCTCCTCGCACACCGCACGCACGGTGCCGTCGCCGCCGGCGGCGATGATGAGGTCGGCGTCGGCCTCGAGCGCCGCCTCGGTCTGGCCGTAGCCCGGGTCCTCCACCGTCGTCTCGAACCAGGCCGGCTCGTTCCAGCCGTGCTGGCCGGCGACCAGCCGCACGAGGGTCTTGAACTCCTCGACGTCGGTCAGCTTGGAGGGGTTGAGGACGACCGCCACGCGCTTGCGGCCCGTGCCCGTGACCACCGCGAGCTCGGGCGGGAGCCGGGTCGCGTCGGTCGCGACCGCGAGCCACAGCACGACCGTCACCAAGGCGCCGAGGGTCAGGCCGGCGGTGACGTCGGAGAGGTAGTGCACGCCGAGGAGCACGCGGTCGGCGGCCGTCACCAGCGCCAGCAGGACCCACAGCGTGATCAGCAGCCGACGGCGCCACCCACGGCCGGTCAGCACGATCGTCAGCAGCGCGAGGACCGTGAACAGCACACCGGCGCCGGCGGAGTGCCCGCTCGGGAAGGAGTAGCCGCCGATCTCGTGGATCGGCTCCTCCCACGCGGGCCGCGGACGCTGGAACACGAGCTTGACCAGGGCGTTGCCGCCGATGCCGACCACGCCGCTGAGCGCGATCCAGGTGGCGATGCGCCACTCGCGCCGTGCCAGCGCCACGCCGGCCAGGAGGGCCAGGACGATGCCGACGCCGACGTTGGACAGCACGACCGCCAGCACCTCGAGCACGTCGACCAGCCACGGTCGCGCGACGCTCACGTCGAACGCCGCCCGGGCCACGCCGTCGTCGACGTCCTGCAGCCAGGCGGCGTCGGTGCCGACGAGGAACGCGAGCAGGGCGAGCAGCGTCACGAGGACGACGAGCACGGTCGCGTACACGCCGTCGCGGCCGGGCTCGGCGCGACGCAGGTCGATCGACACAGGCGTCCTTCCGGTCGGGGTCTGGCCGGGTTCAGCGTAGTGCGGACCGGGCCCGGACGCGCCGAGGCGGTGTCGCCGGGCTCCCAGGGGGAGGACCGGGCGACACCGCCTCGGTGTCACGCAGGGTCGCGGGTCAGCGCTCCTCGGTGCCGGAGATGAAGGCCTCGAGGCGCTGGCGGCCGACGTCGTCGGGACGCTGCTCCGGCGGGCTCTTCATCAGGTAGGACGACGCGCTCAGCAGGGCACCGCCGACGCCGCGGTCCTTGGCGATCTTCGCCGCGCGGATGGCGTCGATGATGATGCCGGCGGAGTTGGGGGAGTCCCAGACCTCGAGCTTGTACTCCAGGTTCAGCGGCACGTCGCCGAACGCGCGACCCTCGAGGCGCACGTAGGCCCACTTGCGGTCGTCGAGCCACTCGACGTGGTCCGAGGGACCGATGTGGACGTTGCGGTCGTGGACCTTGCCGGCCAGCTCGCCCTGGAGGTTGGAGGTGACGGCCTGCGTCTTCGAGACCTTCTTGGACTCCAGACGCTCACGCTCGAGCATGTTCTTGAAGTCCATGTTGCCGCCGACGTTCAGCTGGTAGGTGCGGTCGAGCGCGACGCCGCGGTCCTCGAACAGCTTCGCCATGACGCGGTGCGTGATCGTCGCGCCGACCTGGCTCTTGATGTCGTCACCGATGATCGGGACGCCCGCGTCCTCGAACTTCTTCGCCCACTCGGGGTCGGAGGCGATGAAGACGGGCAGCGCGTTGACGAACGCGACCTTCGCGTCGATCGCGCACTGCGCGTAGAACTTGTCGGCCTCCTCCGAGCCCACCGGCAGGTAGGAGACGAGCACGTCGGCCTGCGTGTCCTTGAGCACCTGGACGACGTCGACCGCGGGGGCGTCGGACTCCTCGATGGTCTGGAGGTAGTACTTGCCGAGACCGTCGAGCGTGTGACCGCGCTGCACGGTGACACCGGTCGGCGGGACGTCGGTGATGCGGATCGTGTTGTTCTCGCTGGCCGTGGTGGCGTCGGCGAGGTCGAAGCCGACCTTCTTCGCGTCGACGTCGAACGCGGCCACGAACTCGATGTCGCTCACGTGGTAGTCGCCGAACTGGACGTGCATGAGTCCGGGGACCGTGCCCGCCGGATCAGCGTCCTTGTAGTACTCGACGCCCTGGATCAGGGAGGTGGCGCAGTTGCCGACGCCGACGATGGCGACGCGGATCTGGTGGTTCGCCGAACCCATGGGTTCTCCTTCAGGTGGGTGGTTGGTTGCTCGTGCTCGGTGGAAGAGGGTCAGGGGGACCCGGGCCGCTCGGCCGGGTCGGGGTGGGGGTTGCGCTCGCGCTCGATCAGGTCGGTGAGCCAGCGCACCTCGCGCTCGACGGACTCCAGGCCGTGGCGCTGGAGCTCGCGGGTGTAGGCGTCGGCGCGGTCGCGGCCGCGCTGGTTGGCCTCGCGGACGTGCTCGAGACGCTCCTGCAGCCGGCTGCGCCGGCCCTCGAGGATGCGCACGCGGACGGCCGACTCGGTGCGGCCGAAGAACGCGAACCGCACGCTGAACGTCTCGTCGTCCCAGGTGGCCGGTCCGGAGTCCTCCATCGCGGTGGCGAAGTGCTCCTTGCCGGCGGCGGTGAGGTGGTAGACGATCCGGTTGCGGCGTCCGCGCACCTCGACGTCGCGGTCCTCGTCGGCCTCGATGAAGCCGGCGCGGACCAGCGTCTTCAGGCAGGGGTAGAGGGTGCCGTAGGAGAGCACCCGCCCGAGCCCGAGCAGGCTGATGAGCTCCTTGCGCAGCTCGTAGCCGTGCATCGGCGTGTCGTGCAGCAGGCCCATGACCGCCAGCTCGAGGGTCGCGCCACGACGTGCCATCGAACCCTCCCCGCTGCTCGGTGGGGCGCCCGGCGACGACCCGCTATATCGGGACGATACATCAGATCGGCAGTTCATGTCAGCCCATGTCAGGTGCTGGTGTCAGGTCATGTCAGGTCCTGTTGTCCGGTCATGTCCGGTCCGCGGCGGGTGTCGCGGGGATCCGTCGGAACCGCCGCCCGCTCCAGCGGAGGATCCCGCTGGTCGAGTAGCGGCACGGGCGACGAAGGAGCTCCGTGCTGCGTATCGAGACCACCCGGCAACGGCTCAGCGCGGGCCGACCCTCAGCGACCACTGGGCAACGGGTCGGCGGGGGCCGGTTCCCAGCGTCTGCTTGGGGTGGTCTCGATACGCCCGGAGCACGCTCCTTCGTCGCGGCCCCGCGCTACTCGACCAGCGAACCCCTCCGCTGGTCGAGTAGTCAGGACGAGCTTGCGAAGTCCTGACGTATCGAGACCACTCGGCAACGGCTCAGCGCGGCCCGACGCCCAGCGAGAGGTCTTGCGGTGAGCGTCGCGGGCGGTGCCGCGGGGGATTCGACGGAACCGCTGCCGGGTCCGGCGTCGACCCGCCATCCTTGGGTTCTCAGGATGATCGGGCACACTGGAGCGATGCCGCGCCGTGTCCCGGGCGCACGCACAGCACCACGCCCTGCCCGCAGGGCCGAGACGGAGGAAGTGGTCCGTGGCCACCAGCACGCACCGAACCAAGCCGAAGAGCACGCCCCGCAAGCCCGGTCTGTTCCGCCGCATCGGCGGTGACGGACCGCGCTGGAAGCGGGTGCTCCGCTGGCTGGCGCTCCTGCTGGTGCTCGGCATCCTCGCAGCGGCGCTGCTCTTCTTCGTGCTCTACCGGATCATCTCGATCCCCGACGCGAACGCCGACTTCCAGACGCAGACGACGAAGGTCTACTACTCCGACGGCAAGAGCGAGCTCGGCACCTTCGCGATGCAGGACCGCGAGAGCATCCCGCTCGACGAGGTGCCCTCCGTCATGCAGGCGGCTGTCATCGCCGCGGAGGACCGCACGTTCTACGAGAACCAGGGCATCGACTTCAAGGGCATCCTGCGGGCCGTGCGCGACAACGCCACGAGCGGTCAGATCACCAGCGGTGGCTCGACCATCACGCAGCAGTACGTGAAGGTGCTCTACCTGAACCAGGAGCGCTCCTACAAGCGCAAGGTGCGCGAGGCGATCCTCTCGATCAAGATCCACAACCAGCTCTCCAAGCAGGAGATCCTCGAGGGCTACCTCAACACCATCTACTTCGGCAACGGCTCCTACGGCGTCCAGGTCGCCGCGCAGACCTACTTCGACCGTCCGGCCTCCCGCCTGAACTACGCCCAGGCCGCGCTGCTCGCCACCATCATCAACAGCCCGAGCTACTACGACCCGTACGCCGAGGGGGCGAAGGAGCGGATCCTCCCGCGCTACCGCTACGTGCTCGACGGCATGGTCAAGTCGGGTGCGATCACCGCCGACGAGGCCGCGAAGTACCAGGACCAGCTGCCGCGGGTCGTCCGCAAGAAGAACAGCAACCGGTTCCGGGGCACGAGCGGCTATCTGCTCGAGCTGGTCCGCACCCAGCTGCGCCAGGCGGGCTTCTCCGACAACGAGATCGACGGCGGCGGCCTGCGGGTCACGACGACGTTCGACCGTCGCCTGCAGCGCGACGCGGTGAACGCGGTGCGCACGATCATCCCGCAGAACCTGAACGAGCTCAACGTCGGACTCGTCTCCGTCGAGCCGGGAACGGGCGACGTGAAGGCCATGTACGGCGGGCGCGACTACCTCAAGAGCCAGCTGAACTGGGCGATGCAGAGCGTCCAGCCGGGCTCGACGTTCAAGGTGTTCGCCGTGATCGCCGGCCTCGAGGACGGCTACGGCCTGCGCACCACGCTGAACGGCAGCTCGCCGCTGCGCATCGGCAACAGCATCGTCGGCAACCAGGGCGACAGCGGTGGACGCTCGTTCGGCCCCGTCACGCTCGAGATGGCGACGCAGGAGTCGATCAACACCGCGTTCGTCGACCTCACGCAGCAGATGAGCGGGGGCGCCGAGGCCGACGCGAGCATCGGCGCGCGCAAGATCCTCAAGGCCGCCAACCAGGCGGGCATCCCGCGCTCGGTGACCGACAAGATCAACCCGGTCGCGGTCACGTCGCTCGGCTTCGCCGGCGTCCCCGCCGTCGACATGGCCAACGCCTACGCGACCATCGCCGCTGGTGGCGAGCGCGCCCAGTGGCACGTCCTGAAGAAGGTCACCGGCTCCGGGGGCAACGACCTCGAGCTGCCGAAGCGCGAGACGCGGCGCTCGATCCCTGAGGACGTCGCGGGCGACACGGTGGCGGCGCTGCAGAAGGTGACGTCGGTCGGCACGGGAACCAACGGCCGCACCATCTGCCCGACGATCGGCAAGACGGGTACCGCCACGGCGGGCAAGAACGACGCGGACCAGCACGTCTCGTCGTCGTGGTTCGTCGGCGCGACGCCCAAGCTGGCCACGGCCGTGACGTTGAGCCGCGGCGTGGGCAACGAGGACATCGAGGGTTACCTGGTGCCGTTCTTCGGCGGCCAGATGATCTGGAAAGCCAACCCTAACATCATCGAGAAGCTGCGTGACGTGAACGCGCTGATGGCTCACACGCCAATCACCCACAGCTACATGCATTGCTGGCGCCACAAAACGCCGGTGATCTACCGCGCCACGGCCCAGTGGTTCGTTGGCATGGATATCACAGGCAAAGATGGCAAGACTCTGCGCGAGCGCGCGCTGGCCGGTATCGAAGCCACCGAGTTCACCCCGGCCTGGGGTCAGGCGCGCCTGCACAGCATGATCGCCAACCGCCCAGATTGGTGTATCTCTCGCCAGCGTAACTG
>NZ_LUNF01000294.1:0-6759 GCF_001626145.1 Aeromicrobium sp. REDSEA-S32_B7 | reverse complement strand
GGCGTGCCCTGACGTGCGGCGGGCGCACCCACCTGACGTCCCTGCGAGCCCGTGACGAAGGAGACCCCGGGCCACCCGGTCATCAGGCAGGTCGTGCCGCCGGTGTTGCGCAGCAGCACGTCGTCGAAGGTGCTGCCGGCGGCAGCGCCGTTCGGGTCGGGTCGCACAGTCACGCGCAGGTCGGCGGTGGTGCACGTCGGCGCCGACGAGGCGGACGGGGAGGAGGTCGGGGTCGGCGGCGCGGACGCGGACGGTCCCGTGGAGGCTGGCGCGGTGGTGGAGGTCGGGGAGGGGCGCCCGGACCCGACGGACGGGTCGGAGGCGTCGTGCGAGGAGCAACCGGCCGTCAGCAGGAGCAGCGCCCCGGCGACGACGAGAGGCAGAGTCTTCATGCTCTCGACGCTACGACCGAGCCGAGGGTCTGCCGAGGCCTGCGGAAGGACTCTTCGCGTCTTCTTCCTCTTCGGCCGCCGGGTCGAACGACCCCGAAGGGACGCGGTTCCACGGATTTCAGGTCGCCGGGCCCGCCGCGGGTCTAGCCTGCGAGGGCACCCCTGGAGGCCCTCATGATCCGTCGACCCGAGCAGCGTCGATCAGCGCACCGTCGTCCCACGAACCGGACCGTCCTCGCAGCACTCGCCCTCGTCGCCGGCAGCGTCGCCCTCGCCGCGCCTGCCGAGGCCGCGACCTACGGCGTCACGCTCACCGCGAGCCACGCCCAGCGCGACGTCGGCCAGAAGCTCACGCTCAGCGGCAAGGTCAGCGGCGCGAAGGCGACCGGCAAGAAGCTCGCCGTCCAGCGCCGTGTCGGCACAGGCGCGTGGAGGACCATCGCCACGCCGCGCACCACGAAGACCCGGACCTTCTCCTCCCGCGTCACCGTCAGCCGCACCGGCACGCAGCAGTACCGCGTCGTCGCCCCGGCCGCCGGCTCCACGCAGCGCGGCGTCAGCCCGGCCCGCACCGTGACGGGCTGGACGTGGCTCGACCTCTACGACGAGTCGTACTACTCCTCCGGCGGCGTCCAGCGCGGCTGGGTCGGGACCGTCAACGGCGGCACGCCGCCGCGGGAGACGCTCGGGCTGTACAGCAGCGACGGGAACGCCGGCAGCCACGGGTTCGTGGGGTGGCGCTCCGAGGGCCAGTGCGACCGCGTCACCGCCGCGATCGGCATGTCCGACAGCGACTCGACCGCGAAGTACGTCCGGCTCGAGGCCGGCGGACCTGCGCAGCTCCTGGAGGTGCAGCCCAGCGAGATCACGAAGGTCGACGTGCCGCTCGTCGACGACGCGGGCTTCTCGCTGCGACGGTTCGAGGGGTCGGGTGGCGGCTACGTGGTCGTCGAGTCGCCCCGGGCGCACTGCCGGGTCGACCGGATGCCGATCGCCTACGACTGACCGGCCCTGTCGGTCAGCGCTTGCGCTGCAGGAACGCTGTCATGGCCTCGCGTGCCTCGTCGCTGCCGAACAGACGCGCCGACTGCGCGGCGACGTCGCCGCCGAGAGCGTCGATCCGGGCGACGAGGTCGTGGTTGAGCAGTCGCTTCGTCTCCCGCAGGCCCTGCGGGTAGCCCTGCACGAGGCCGTCGAGCACGGCCGAGACCGCGTCGGCGAGGTCGGCATCGGGCACCGCGCGGGTGACGAGTCCGGCGGCCTGCGCCTCGCGCGCGTCGAACTGACGGCCGGTGAGGAACAGCTCGGCCGCGGCCCGGTCGGTGAAGCGTTCGAGCAGCGTGAGGGAGATGACCGCCGGCGCCAGGGCGAGCCGCACCTCCGTGAGCGCGAACGTCACCGACTCGGCCGCGACCACGACGTCCGCGGCCCCGACGATGCCGAGCCCGCCCGCCCGCACGGGCCCCGCGAGCTCGACCACCACGGGCGTGCCGGCGGTCGCGATCTGGCGCTGGAGCGCCACGATCGCCCGCGCGCCCTCCTCCATCCCGCCGCTCGCCGCCTCGGACAGGTCGGCGCCGGAGCAGAACACCCGGTGCGCCGACCGCACCAGCACCGCCCGCACGTCCGCGTCGGCGTCCGCCTGCGCGAGCCGGTCGGCCATCTCCGTCACCAGCTGACGACTCAACGCGTTCCGGTTGTGCTCGCTGTCGAGCGTCACCGTCGCGACCCCGTCGGCGACGTCCAGGTGCACCAGCTCTGCCATGACCAGCTCCTCAGCTCTCGTCGGCGCCCGAGATTCCCAGGTCGACCTGGTAATCCCAGCGAAGCACGGAGTGCTTTCCGTGCAAACGTCAGAAAATCGTGCCTCGCTGGGAGATTCCCAGGTGGACCTGGGAATCTCCGCTCAGTAGGACTTCGGCAGCCCCAGCGAGAACTGGGCGACGAAGTTGAGTGCCATCTCCTTCGACACCGGCGCGATGTTGCTGAGCCGGGAGGAGGCGACGGCCTGGACGAGACCGTACTCCAGCGCCAGGCCGTTGCCGCCGTGCGTCTGGATGGCCTGGTCGACGGCCTTCGCCGCCGCCTCGCCGGCCGCGACCTTGGCCATGTTGGCGGCCTCGCCGGCGCCCATGAGGTCGCCGGCGGCGTAGAGCGCGGCGGCCTTCTGGGTGAGCAGGCGGGCCATCTCGACGTCGATGTGCAGCCGGGCGAGGGGGTGGCTGATGGCCTGGTGCGCGCCGATCGGCTTGCCCCACACCTCGCGCTCCTTGGCGTAGGCGACGGCCTTGCGGATCGCCCAGCGAGCCGTTCCGGTGGCCATCGAGGCGGCCATGATGCGCTCGGGGTTGAGGCCCGCGAACAGCTGCTCGAGGCCGGCGTCCTCCTGGCCGACGAGTGCGTCGGCGGCCACGCGCACGTCGTCGAAGAACAGCGTGAACTGCTTCTCCGGGCTCACGACGCCCATCTCGATCTGCTGCTTCGTGAATCCGTCGGCGTCGGTCGGCACCATGAACAGCGCCGGCTTCAGCTTGCCGGTCCGGGCGTCGGAGTACCGGGCGACGACGAGCAGGTGACTCGCCTCGTCGACGCCGGAGATGTACGTCTTGGTGCCGTTCAGCACCCAGCTGCCGTCCTCGGCCTTCTCGGCGTGCGTGACGATGTTGTGGGAGTTGGAGCCGGCGTCGGGCTCGGTGATGGAGAAGGCGTACGTGGCAGTGCCGTCGGCCAGGCCGGGCAGCCAGCGCTCCTTCTGCTCCTGCGTGCCGTACTGCGCGATGGTGGTGCCGACGATCGCCGGGCTCACCACCATGAGCAGCAGCGGGCAGCCCGCCGTCGCCAGCTCCTCGCACACCGCCGCGAGGTCGCCGATGTCGCCGCCCCCGCCCCCGAACTCCTCGGGGATCGACACGCCGAGGTAGCCCAGACGTCCCGCCTCCGCCCACAGCTCGGTGGTCTTGCGGCCCTCGGCGGCGGCCTCGTGGAAGTACTTCTCCCCGTACTTCGCGCCGAGCGACGCGACGGCCTTGCGGAGCTCGCGCCGCTCCTCGGACTCGGTGAACTGGCTCATGCTGGATCCCCTTCGATGACGGCCAGGACGGCCCCGGACTCGACCTGCTGGCCCGCCGTCACGGCGAGCTCCGCGACCACGCCGTCGGTCGGCGCGGTGATGGTGTGCTGCATCTTCATGGCCTCCAGGACGACGACCACGTCGCCCTTCTCGACCTGCTGACCGGCCTCCACGCCGACCTTCACGACGCTCGCCGGCATCGGCGCGAGGAGCGAGCCCTCCGCCAACACGTCGGCGGGGTCGACGAACGTGGGGACGACGTCGAACGACAGCGACCCGGCGGGGCCGTCGACGTCGACCGTCTCCTCGCCGACCGCGACGCGGTAGGCCTCCGTGACCCCGTCGACGGCGAGCACCACCCGCTCGGGCTCGACGGAGACGACGTCGGCGAGGTCGCTGACCAGCCTGCCGCCCTCGGCCCGGTACTCGACGACGAGCTCGTCGTCGCCGAGACGCAGCCGACGGGTGCGCGGCTGGCTGGGCACGTTGCGGAACGCGGTCGGGATGCGGGAGAGGACCGGCGACGACGTGGACGCCGACCGTGCCTGCGCGAGCGCCGCCGCGAGGGCCGAGCGCTGCAAGGCGTCGTCGTCGAGCAGCGGACGGGTCCAGGCCTCGATCCGCTCCCCGAGCAGCGCGGTGTGCACGCGCCCGGCGGCGAACTCCTCGTCGGCGAGGGCCCCGCGCAGCAGCCCGAGGTTCGTCGTCAGGCCGTGCACGCGCGTGCGACGCAGCGCGTCGTCGAGCCGGCGCACCGCCTGGGCGCGGTCGGCGCCGTGCGCGACGCCCTTCCCGATCATCGCGTCGTAGAAGTGCGTGACGACCGAGCCGGACTCCACCGCGGAGTCGGTCCGCAGGCCCGGGCCCTCGGGTACCTCGAAGGTGCGCAGGATGCCGGTCTGCGGCGCGTAGTCGTCGGCCGGGTCCTCGGCGTAGAGGCGCACCTCGACGGCGTGGCCGGTCGGTCCGGCGGGCTGCTCGGCGGGCAACGGGTGGCCCTCGGCGACGGAGAGCTGCAGCGCGACGAGGTCGACGCCGAACACCTCCTCCGTCACGGGGTGCTCCACCTGCAGGCGGGTGTTCATCTCCAGGAAGTAGACGCGGCCGTCGTCGGCGTGGCCGTCGGCCACGAGGAACTCGACCGTGCCGGCACCGACGTACCCGACCGCCTCGGCGGCGTTTCGCGCCGCGTCGTGCAGGGTGCGGCGCACGGGGTCGCTCAGGTTCGGCGCGGGGGCCTCCTCGACGACCTTCTGGTGGCGCCGCTGGAGGGAGCAGTCGCGGTCGCCGAGGATCCAGGTGGTGCCGTGGGTGTCGGCCAGCACCTGCACCTCGACGTGGCGCGCGGTCGGCAGGTACGGCTCGACGAACACGGTGTCGTCGCCGAACGCCGATGCCGCCTCCGCGGCGGCTGCCGTCAGCTCGCCCTCGAGGTCCTCCGCGCGCTCGACGACGCGCATGCCGCGACCACCGCCGCCGGCGGACGCCTTCACGAGCAGCGGGAAGTCCTCAGGGCGTGCGGTCCCGGGATCGACGCTGAGGATCGGCACGCCCGCCTCGGCCATGAGCTCCTTGGCGCGGATCTTGCTGCCCATCGCGTCGATCGACTCGGGCGTGGGGCCGATCCACGTGAGGCCGGCGTCGGCCACCGCACGCGCGAAGCCGGCGTTCTCCGACAGGAAGCCGTAGCCGGGGTGGACGGCGTCGGCGCCGGCGCGGCGGGCCGCGTCGACGACGAGGTCGGCGCGCAGGTAGGTCTCGCCGGGCGCGTTCCCCTCGAGCCGGACGGCCACGTCGGCCTCGGCCACGAACGGCGCGTCGGCGTCGGCGTCGGAGTGGACGGCGACGGTGCGGATGCCGAGGTCGCGGCAGGTGCGGAACACCCGCCGCGCGATCTCCCCCCGGTTCGCCACCAGGACGGTGCGGATCATGAGGAGGTCCTTTCGATCGTCAGCAGGAGCGCTGATCCGGCCAGGGTGGTCTCGATACGCCCGGAGCACGCTCCTGCGGCCCCCGCAAGCGGGAGGTGCCCCCAGCGGCTCCGCGCTACTCGACCAGCGACACGGTTCCGCTGGTCGAGTAGGCACGACGGCGAGCGCCAGCGAGCTGGTCGTGACGTATCGAGACCACTCGGCAACGGATCAGCGTGGAGCGAGTCCCAGCGTCGGCTCGGGGTGGTCTCGATACGCCTCCCCTCGCTGGCGCTCGTGGAGGCACTCGACCAGCGGCGTGCGCGCGTCACAGGCGGAACACCCCGTAGCCGCGGGCGCCCTCGACGGGGGCGGTGTGGATGGCCGACAGGCAGATGCCGAGGATCGCGCGGGTGTCGCGGGGGTCGATGACGCCGTCGTCGTAGCCCATGCCCGACGTGAAGTAGGCGAGCGACTGCTCCTCGATCTGCTGCTCGACGTAGTCCTTGACGCCCTGGAAGCCCTCGGCGTCGAACGGCTGTCCCTTCGACTCCGCCGACTGGCGGGCGACGATCTCCATGACGCCCGCGAGCTGCGCGGGGCCCATCACGGCCGACTTCGCACCGACCCAGCTGAACATGAAGCGCGGGTCGTAGGCGCGTCCGCTCATGCCGTAGTGCCCGGCGCCGTAGGAGGCGCCCATGACGACCGACAGGTGCGGGACCTTGGAGTTGGAGACGGCGTTGATCATCTGGGCGCCGTGCTTGATGATGCCGCCCTGCTCGTACTCCGCACCGACCATGTAGCCGGTCGTGTTGTGCAGGAACAGCAGGGGCGTGTCGGTCTGGTTGGCCAGCTGGATGAACTGCGCGGCCTTCTGCGCCTCGGCGCTGAACAGCACCCCTTGCGCGTTCGCGAGGATGCCGATCGGGTAGCCGTGCAGCTGCGCGTAGCCGGTGACGAGGCTCGAGCCGTAGAGCGGCTTGAACTCGTCGAACTCGCTGCCGTCGACGAGCCGGGCGATGACCTCGCGCGGGTCGAAGGGGATCTTCAGGTCGGTGGGGACGATGCCCAGCAGGTCCTCTTCGTCGAGGACGGGGTCGGCGTAGTCGGCCACCGGCTCGGGGCCCTTCTTGCGCCAGTTGAGCCGGCGCACCACCTGGCGGCCGAGCCGGATGGCGTCGTGCTCGTCGCAGGCGTCGGTCGAGTACTCCCAGGCGGTCCCCATGCCGTTCCAGTCCTCGAGGCCGGAGCCCAGGGCGGTGTGGCGGCTGGCGAGTGCCGAGGGACGGGACAGTTCTTCGGTCATGTCGTGGTCCTTGTCTCGTGGTGGGTGGGTCGGGTCGGGGGGTCAGTACCAGGCGTCCTGCATCGACGCCTTCCGGTC
>NZ_LUNF01000293.1:0-2768 GCF_001626145.1 Aeromicrobium sp. REDSEA-S32_B7 | reverse complement strand
GCAGCGAGGTGTCGTAGTCCTGCCACGAGGAGCGGGGCAGCTCGAAGAGTCGCCTGCGCTCGGCGTACGACGTGGCGGCGTCCGGGTCGGGATCGAGGAAGATGTCTCGGTGGTCGAAGGCGGCCACGAGGCGGGTGTGCTCGGAGCAGAGCATCCCGTTGCCGAAGACGTCGCCGGACATGTCGCCGATGCCGACGCAGGTGAAGTCCTCGGCCTGGCAGTCGATGCCGCGCTCGCGGAAGTGCCGCTGGACCGAGACCCACGCTCCGCGGGCGGTGATGCCCATGGCCTTGTGGTCGTAGCCGACCGAGCCACCGGAGGCGAAGGCGTCGCCGAGCCAGAAGCCGTAGGACAGGGCCACCTCGTTCGCGATGTCGCTGAAGGTCGCGGTGCCCTTGTCGGCCGCGACCACGAGGTAGGCGTCGTCGCCGTCGTGGCGGACCACGTCGGCCGGCGGCACCGTCCGGCCCTCCACGAGGTTGTCGGTGATGTCGAGCAGCCCGGAGATGAAGGTGCGGTAGCAGGCGATGCCCTCGGTCATCCATGCCTCGCGGTCCCCGGGGTCGGGGAGGTTCTTGGCGTAGAAGCCGCCCTTCGCGCCAACCGGCACGATGACGGTGTTCTTGACCATCTGAGCCGAAGCGCAGGTGGACGCCCTCCACGCGCGGGGAGTAGACGAAGATCTCGAACTTCGGCCGAGGCGAGGGCAGGTCGGGGATCGCCGACGGCTCCAGCTTGAGGCTGAGGTAGTCCTTGGGTCGCCCGTCCTCGCCACGCTGGAAGTGGTTGGTGCGCAGCGTGGCGCGGATCAGGGTGAGGTAGCCGCGCAGGATGCGGTCGTGGTCGAGACTGGCCACGTCGTCGAGCGCACTGCCCAGACGGGCCTCCAGCGCCTCGGTCTGCTGCTCGCGGTCCGTGACCTCGGGGTCGAAGCGCAGCTCGAAGAGCCGCACGAGCAGCCGGGTGATGTCGACGTTGGCGGCCAGCGCCTCCTCGATCGTGTCGACCGCGAAGGGCGAGGCCCCCTGGCGCATGTACTTGGCGTACGCGCGGAGCAGCATCGCCTGGCGCCAGCCCAGCCCCACGCCCAGCACCAGCCGGTTGAAGCCGTCGACCTCGGCACGACCGTCCCACACCGCCCGCAGCGCGTCGACGAAGAGCTCGCGTGCGTCGGGGCCAGGGAGAGGTCGAGCCCCTCCTCGCCCTCGATGCCCTCGAGCCGGCCGACGTCGACCGCGGCTGCGCGGGGCGAGAAGTCCTCCTTGTAGGCCTCGGGGAACGAGTCGACGTAGCGCCGGCCCAGCGCGGCACCGACCTGCTCGCCGTACTCCGAGAGCACCGCGGCCAGGAAGTCGTCGCGCCACGAGCGCGAGGCGTCGGCGAGCCGACGCTCGAGGTCGGTGGTGTCGAGGGCACGCAACGTGCCGGTCACCGTCGGGTCGCCGACCTCGCGCGGCAGGTGCACGACGAAGTGCACGCGCGCGGTGGTCGACTCGTTGATGCGGACGGTGAACTCCACCGACTCGCCCCCGAGCTGGTCGAGCAGGATCTCGCTGAACTTCTCGCGGACCGCGGTGTTGTAGCGGTCGCGCGGGAGGTAGACCAGCACGCTGACGTAGCGCCCGTAGGTGTCGGCCCGGGTGATCACGCGCACCGCCCGCCGCTCGCGGGCATGCATCGCGGCCACGGCCATCGGCGCGAGCTCGTCGACGGTGGTGTGGAAGAGCTCGTCGCGGGGGTAGCCCTCGAGGGTGTCCATCAGCGCGCGCCCGGCGTAGCTGCGCGGGTCGAAGCCGCTGCGCCGCAGCACCTCGCGGGCCTTCTCGCGCAGCAGCGGGATGCGGATCAGCGACTCGGCGTACGCCGACGAGGAGAACAGCCCGAGGAAGCGCCGCTCCCCCGTCACCTCACCCGCGGCGTCGAAGGTCTTCACGCCGACGTAGTCGAGGTACGCCGGGCGGTGCACCGTCGCGCGCGAGTTGGCCTTGGCCAGCACCAGCAGGGTCTTCTCGCGGGCCTTGGCCTTGACCGGCTCGGGCAGCCGCGCGAACGCCTCGGAGGTGTCCTGGTCTGCGCGCAAGATGCCCAGACCGCTGCCGGGGACCGCGCGCAGCGCGTCCTCGCCGTCGTGCTCCTCCAGCGCGTACTCGCGGTAGCCGAGGAAGGTGAAGTGGTCGTCGGTGAGCCACTCCAGCAGCTCGGCGCCCTGGCGGACCTCCTCGGCGTCCAGGCTGCTCGGGGCGTGCGCCCGCAGCTCGTCGACCACGTCGAGCATCCGCTGCCGCGTGCGCGGCCAGTCCTCGACGGCCTCGCGCACGTCACGCAGCACCCGCTGGACGTTCTCCACGATGCTCGCGGCGTCCTCGTCGGCGATCCGGTCGATCTCCACGTGCATCCACGACTCGCGCACCGAGTCGTCGTCGGGCTCGAGCGCCCCGTCGTCGACCGGGGCGACGTGCAGCAGCGCACCGGTGATGTCACGGCGCACGTCGAAGTGCGGGTGCACCACGACGTGCACGTCGCGCAGCTCGCGGGAGAGCTCCATGGTGAGGCTGTCGACGAGGAAGGGCATGTCGTCGGTGACGACCTCGACCACGCTGTGCCCGCCCGCCGACCAGCCGTCCTCGGCCAGCGTCGGCGTCAGCACCCGCACCCGGGCGGTGCCCTGGGGCCGCTCGGCCGCCAGCCGGTAGTGGCTCGCGAGGGCGCCGTAGACGTCCACGTCGGCCCGGCCGGAGACGTCCTCGGGGGCGACGTGACGGTAGTAG
>NZ_LUNF01000292.1:0-11420 GCF_001626145.1 Aeromicrobium sp. REDSEA-S32_B7 | reverse complement strand
GCCCGAGAACCCGAGCCGCCGCGCCCGCCAGCCGCCCGGTCGAGGCCCTTTCGGGGACCACACCCAGCGCGAGCCGCGGCAGCGCACCAGCAAGGTCACGACCGCCCAGACCGACGCACCCGAAGGACGCACGACGCGCGACGGCCAGCAGCAGGCCCACCCCCGCACTGGTAGGAAGGACGTATGCGTGCGACCGTCCTCCACAGCCCTGGCGACATCCGTCTCGACACCGTGCCCGACGCGGTCGTGCAGGACGACACCGACGCGGTGGTCCGCGTCGTGGCTGCCTGCGTGTGTGGCAGCGACCTCTGGCCCTACCGCGGTGCGAACGGCGACCAGCCGGAGCCGCGTCGTATCGGGCACGAGTTCGTCGGCGTGGTCGAGCAGGTGGGCTCGGCGGTGGCCGACGTGGCCGTGGGCGAGTTCGTCATCGCCCCGTTCCTGTACAGCGACAACACCTGCGCGGTCTGCCGCAAGGGTGTGCAGACCTCGTGCGTCAACGGCGGCGGCTACGACGGCGCCCAGGCCGAGCTCGTCCGCGTGCCGTTCGCCGACGGCACCCTGGTGCGCGTGCCCCAGCCGGTCGACGACGCGCTCGTCCCCCACCTGCTGACGCTCAGCGACGTGTTCCCGACCGGTCACCATGCCGCCGTCTCCGCCCGCGTAGGTCCGGGCTCGACCGTGGCGGTCGTCGGCGACGGCGCCGTCGGCCTCAGCGCGGTGCTCGCCGCGAAGCGTCTTGGCGCGGAGACGGTCGTGGCGATGTCGCGCCACGAGCCCCGCCAGGAGCTTGCGCGGCGCTTCGGCGCAGACCACGTCGTCGCGACCCGGGGCAAGGAGGGTGCCGCGGAGGTCAAGGAGATCCTCGGCGGGATCGGCGCCGACAGCGTCCTGGAGTGCGTGGGCACCAAGGAGTCGATGAAGCAGGCGTTCCAGAGCCTGCGTCCCGGAGGCACCGTCGGCTACGTCGGCGTCCCCCACGGCGTGGAGCTCAACGTGCCGGTCATGTTCGGCACGAACTCCGGCCTCGCCGGCGGTGTCGCGCCGGTGCGCCACTACCTCGACGAGCTCCTGCCCGACGTCGTCTCGGGCGCGATCACCCCGGGCGACGTGTTCGACCTGCAGCTCGGCCTCGACGACGTCGCCGAGGCCTACCGCGCCATGGACGAGCGGCGCGCGGTCAAGGTGCTCCTGCGACCCTGAGGACTGCGGCTCGCCCGGCGCTCACCCAGTGCCGAAGGCGTCGTGCTCACTCAGTGCCGAAGGCGTCGTTGAGTCGCGCCAGCAGCTGCGCGAACGTGCGCAGCTCGGTGGGCTCCCAGTCCTCGATCACGCGGGCGAGGGCGGCGTGGGAGTCCTCGCGGTAGGCGTCGACACGACGCACGGCCTCGGCGCTGGCCCGCAGCACGTGCGCGCGACCGTCCTCCGGGTGCGGGGTCCGGTCGACGAGCCCGGCGTCCTCCAGCATGCGGACCGCACGGCTGACGGTCGACTTGTGGACGTGCAGGGAGTCGGCGAGGTCCGACGCGCGCACGCCACCGCTCGACGTCGTCGCGTCGACGATGGCCAGGAGCAGCACGAACGTGCTGTAGTCGAGGTCGTCGTGGATGGTCGCGAGGTTACGCAACGACCGAGCCCTGACCTGGCGGACGAGCCGCGTCAGCTGGTAGTCGACGTCGAAGTCCGGCGGCAGCTGCCCAGTCATGTCGACATCCTAGGGGTACGCCCCACACCGCACCGACGACGCGGGCAGGCCCCGCCACCCTGGGGGTGACGGGGCCTGCACGGTGCTGCGGTCGGGGGCGTCGGTCCTCAGCGCAGCTGCGCCGACGACAGGTTCAGCAGGCGACGCGCGACGATCAGCTGCTGGATCTGCTGGGTGCCCTCGAAGATGTCGAGGATCTTGGAGTCGCGCGACCACTTCTCGAGCAGCTCGCCCTCGCTGTAGCCGAGGCTGCCGGCCAGCTCGACGCACCGCAGGGTGATGTCGTTGCCGGCGCGGCCGGCCTTGGCCTTCGACATCGACGCCTCCATGGAGTTGGGCTTGCGGTTGTCCGCCAGCCACGCCGCCTCGAGGGTCAGCAGCAGCGCTGCCTCGTAGTCGGCCTCCATCTGCAGGTAGGTCGCCGCCGCGTACGACTGCGACGTCGCGGGACGGTCGTAGTCGATGACGACGCCGGCGTCCTCGAGCAGCTCACGCGTGAGCTCGAGCGCCGCGCGGGCGCAGCCCACGGCCATGCCGGGCACGAGCGGGCGGGTGTTGTCGAAGGTCGCCATGGCGCCGGCGAAGCCCTGCTTGGTGTCGATCTCCTCGTTGCCGAGGATGTTCTCCGCCGGCACGCGGCAGTTGTCGAGCACGATCACGGCCGTGTCGGAGGCGCGGATGCCGAGCTTGTGCTCGAGCCGCTCGACCCGGATGCCCGGCAGCGACTTCGGCACCACGAAGCTCTTGATGGCCGCACGGCCGAGCTTCGGGTCGAGCGTCGCCCAGACCACGACGGAGTCGGCACGCTCGCCGGACGTCACGTAGATCTTCTCGCCGTTGAGCACGTACTCGTCGCCGTCCTTGACGGCGGTCGTGCGGATGGCAGCGGAGTCGGAGCCGCAGCCGGGCTCGGTGATCGCCATGGCGGCCCACGTGCCCTTGAACTTCTCCAGCTGCTCGTCGGTGGCCACCGACGCGATGGCGGAGTTGCCCAGGCCCTGGCGCGGCATCGAGAGCAGCAGGCCGACGTCGCCCCAGCACATCTCGATGATCGAGAGCACGGAGGAGAGGTTGGTGCCGTTCTTGACCTTGCCCTTGTCCTTCTCCGAGGCGTCCTCGCTGCGGCGGACGCCGGCGGCACCGGCGCCCTGTCCGGCGCCGGAGTCGCCCATGCCGTCGATCAACGAGGCGAGGAGGTCGAGCTCCTTGGGGTAGGCGTGCTCGGCGAGGTCGTACTTGCGGGAGTTCGCGCGCAGGAAGTTGTCAGCGACCTCGTGGGCCTGCTGGATGAACCCGCGGAACTTCTTGGGGGTGTCGAGGTTGATCGTCATCTTCGTGTCCGTCCTCAGACGAGGACTGCTCCTTCCAGGACGCCGACGGCCCGCAGGTCGCGGTACCACCGTTCCACCGGGTGCTCCTTGACGAAGCCGTGGCCACCGAGCAGCTGGACGCCGTCGGTGCCGATCTTCATGCCGTACTCGGCCGCGAGCTTGCGGGCGAGGGCGATCTCGCGGGACGCGTCGCGACCCTGCTCGTGCCGCGACGCAGCCTTGAGGGTGACCAGGCGCATGCCCTCGAGCTCGATCGCGATGTTGGCGACCATGAACGCGACCGCCTGGCGGTGGGCGATCGGCTCGCCGAACGCCTCGCGGGTCTTGACGTACTCCTTGGTGTAGTCGAGCACGGCGCGACCCGTGCCGACCGCGAGCGCCGACCACGCCAGGCGCGACAGCCGCACGCACTCGCGGTAGTCGTCGGCGGTGCCCAGCAGCGCAGTCTCCGGGACGACGGCGCCGTCGAGGCTCAGCTTGGTGAGCCCGGCGGCACGCAGACCCATGGACGGGTCGGCGGCCAGGGTCAGGCCGGGCGTGCTCGACTCGACGACGAACAGGCGCGGGGTGCCGTCGAGCGCCGCGGCGACGACGAACAGCTCGGCCTCCGTGCCGCGCACGACGGCGGACTTGACGCCGGTGAGGCGGTAGCCGCCCTCCGTCGCGGTGGCGGTGGTCTGCAGCTCGAACGGGTCGAACAGCGGTCGCGACTCGGCCACGGCGAGCGCCGCGGCGGGCACGTCGTCACCGGTGAACGCCGGCAGGTAGGTCTGCTGCTGCTCGTCGGTGCCCCAGAGCGAGATGGCGGTGGCGACGGACGCCGGCGCGAGGCAGGCGACGGCCTGGCCCATGTCGCCGTAGGCGAGCGCCTCGTTGACCAGGACGCCGGTGACCACGGAGCGCTCCTCGGACAGACCACCGAGCGACTCGGGGACGTTCAGCAGCGTCAGGCCGAACTCGCTGGTCTGGTCGAGCACCTCCTTGGAGGTGTCGTCGGCCTTCTCGGCGGCCTCGGCGCCGGGGCGCAGCACCTCGTCGGCGAACTCGCCGATGACGTCGACCATCATCTGCTGGTCCTCGGTCGGGGTGAGGTCGAACAGGCCGCTGTCCTGGGTCGCGCCGAGGCGCTGCGGCGTGCCCGAGCCCTTGACGCGCTTGAAGGTGCGGTTGGCGTTGGCCGCGAGCTGGAAGCCGGACTTGGCTCCCTGGTAGACGGCGCGCTCGGTGGCCTTGCGCAGGCCGAGCTTGTCGATGGCCGGCGAGCTCGCGATGCGGTTCAGCACCGCGAGCCCGATGCCCATGGGGTCTGGTCGGTTCGCCACGGTGTCTCCTTGGCAGGGACGTTGGTGTGATGGGGGTCGGGACGGGTTCCCGCCGGCACCACTGGGGTGCACGACTCCACTGTAACTGTGAGTTGCAGTGACGCGTACCGATGGTATCCGACGTCACAGGGCGGAGTCCACGACTCGGGGCGATTCACCCCGCGATACGTTGGGGCGGTGGCGTCACACCCCAGCTCCCGTCCCCTGCCCGACGGCGGATCGGTCCGTCCCATCACCCGGTGGGGCACCCCCGTCATGCACCACGAGCTCCGCGAGGTGACGTCGTTCGACGAGGAGCTCCAGACCCTCGTCCGCGACATGGTCGCGACGATGTACGCCGCGAACGGCGTGGGCCTGGCGGCCAACCAGGTGGGTGTGGACCTCAAGGTGTTCGTCTTCGACTGCCCCGACGACGACGACGTCCGCGTGACCGGTGTGGTCGTGAACCCGCGGCTCACGCTGCCCGAGGCGGCCGAGCGCAACCTCGACACCGCCGACGAGGGCTGCCTGTCGCTGCCCGGTGCGTTCACCGAGTGCTCGCGCCCCGACGTCGCGAGCGTGACCGGGTTCGACGAGAAGGGCGAGCCGGTCGAGTTCCACGGCACCGGCCTGCTCGCGCGCTGCCTGCAGCACGAGACCGACCACCTCCACGGCACCGTCTTCGGCGACCGCGTGCCGGCGAAGGCGCGCAAGAAGCTCTACAAGAAGCACGAGGAGCTGGCCGACGCCTACCCCGGCGACTGGCCGGTGACCCCGGCCGCGATCGAGGACTGAGCCTGCGTCGTCGCAGCGTCGGCGACCCCACGACGTCAGCGCAGGTGCCAGCAGGCGACGGCGACCGAGGTGGCGACGTTGAGGCTGTCGATGCCCGCCGCCATCGGGATCGTCACGCGCACGTCGCTGCTGCGCTGCCAGTGCTCGGTGAGCCCGGGTCCCTCGGAGCCGACCACGAGCGCGAGCCGCTCGGGCACGTCGTGCACGTCCTCCAGCGACACCGCGTCGTCGGCGAGCGTCATCGCGTACGTGGTGAAGCCGTGGCGGGACAGCAGCGCGGGCGTCCCGTACCAGTCGTCGACGCGGGCGTGCGGCACGGAGAACACCGCACCCATGGCCACCTTGACCGCGCGCCGGTAGAACGGGTCGGCGCAGCGCGGCGACAGCAGGACGGCGTCGAAGCCCAGCGCCGCCGCCACCCGGAAGATGGCGCCGACGTTCGTGTGGTCGACCAGGTCCTCCAGCACGACCACGCGTCGCGCGGCGGCCAGCACGTCGTCGACGTCGGCCGGTGCGGGCCGGCGGACGGCCGAGAGCGCTCCCCGGTGCACGTGGAACCCGGTGACCCGCTCGACGTCCTTCTCCGACATGACGAAGCAGGGCGCGTCGCTCGCGTCGAGGACGTCGCGCAGGCCGTCGAGCCAGCGCGGTGCCATGAGGAACGAGGCGGCCTCGTGACCGGCCTCGTGGGCCCGGCGCACGACCTTCTCGCCCTCGGCCAGGTAGATGCCGTGCTCGCTCTCGTGCGCCAGCCGCATCTGCACGTCGCGCAGGTGCAGGTAGTCGGCGAGACGGGGGTCGTCGAGGTCGTCGACGTGCACGATGCGGGCCACCGGCCCACCCTACGGGCGCCTCAGCATCCTCCCCCACCCCAGCCTCGGCCGCCCGTGGCCACTGATTCCCATCACTTCATGGGAATCCGTCGCTCACCTGCGGATGCTTTCCAGGGTGGGCGGGGGAAGACCGTGGTGAGCTGCTGGTTCCCATCACCGGATGGGAATCAGCCGCCCGAGCGCGCGGCATAGGCGTCGGCGGCGGCGAGGACGCTGCGCACGTAGACGTCGGAGTGGTTGTAGGAGTGCACGGCGGCCGTCCACCCGGCCGGTGTGGTGAGGTCCGCGTCCGAGGCGCAGAGGTAGCGCGCCGCGGTCCAGGCGGCGTCGTCGACGTCGTCGACGTCCGCGACACCGTCGCCGTCGCCGTCGGAGCCCCACTGTCGCCACGTCGAGGCGATGAACTGCAGAGGCCCGCGCGCCCGGTCCCAGGCGCCGTCCTCGCTGATCGCCGCGTAGCCCGACGTGCCGTCGAGCGCGGGACCCTCGACGCTCGTGCGACCGTCCGGCGCCAGCGTGCTCCCGCCGTGAGCCGACTCGACGTGCCCGATGCCGGCGAGCGTCGTCCACCCGAGCCGGCAGCCGGGCAGCTCGGCACCGGCCCGCAGCGTGGCCGACGCGTACGCCTGCAGCGCCCGTGCCGGGACGCCGGTGGCCGTCGCGGTGCTCGCCAACCACGCCGGGTCGGGCTCGTGCGACGTCGTGCTCGTCCCCGCGGACGACGGCGCGGCCGGATCGGCACCGGCGTCGGGCAGCTGTACCGACGCGGCGGCCGGTAAGAGGTCCTGCACGTCGCGCGGGGTCGAGGGCGCGGTGCTCGCCAGGACGGCGGTCACGACGAGCGCAGCTGCCGCCGCCACGACGCCGAGGACCGAGAGCAGACGGGTCACCTCAGCCGAACCGACCGTTCACGTAGTCCGACGTGCGCTGGTCCTGCGGCGACTCGAACATGGTCGCGGTGTCGCCGTGCTCGATGATCACGCCGGGGGTGCCGTACGCGGCGAGGAAGAAGGCGCACTGGTCGGACACACGCGCGGCCTGCTGCATGTTGTGCGTGACGATGACGATCGTCACCTCCTGCGCGAGCTCGAGCATCGTCTCCTCGATCACGCGCGTCGAGGTGGGGTCGAGGGCCGAGCAGGGCTCGTCCATGAGCAGCACGCGCGGCTTGACGGCGAGCGACCGGGCGATGCAGAGGCGCTGCTGCTGGCCGCCGGAGAGTCCGCCGCCCGGTGCGTCGAGACGGTCCTTGACCTCCTTCCAGAGCCCACCCTTGGTGAGGCACTCCTCGACGAGGTCGTCACGGTCGCGCGACGCGACCTTGGTCCCGGTGAGCTTGAGGCCCGCGAGCACGTTCTCCTCGATCGACATCGCCGGGAACGGGTTCGGCTTCTGGAAGACCATGCCGATCGCGCGACGCGCGTCGGTGAGCTTGCGGTCGGGGTCGTAGACGTCGGAGCCGTCGATCTCGACACGGCCGGCGAGCGAGGCGCCCGGCACGAGCTCGTGCATCCGGTTGAGGATGCGCAGGAAGGTCGACTTGCCGCAGCCGGACGGGCCGATGAGCGCCGTGATCCGCCCGGCGGGCATCGTGAGGGAGACCCGGTCGAGCACCTTGCGCGTGCCGAACCACGCGGACACGTCGGTCGCCTCCAGCGTCGCCAGCGACGCCCGGTCCGGGAGCACCGCGGGGATGCTCTGCGTGGCGTCGTCGAGCACCGGGATCGTGGTGGTCTCGTCGGTCAGGGACATGGTCTCTCCTCGGGGGCGGGTGGAACGCGCCGTGGCCGGCTCCCGCAGGAGCCGGCCACGGCGGTCGATCACTTGACGACGGTGTAGGTCGCCACGGCGGACGTGGATCCGCCGTAGTTGCTGCTCGACGGCGCGAAGGTCGCGACGACGCGCTTGGCACCCGTGGTGCTCTGCGCCTTGAGCGTGACGACGGCCTGGCCGTTGACGACCTTGCCGGTGCCGACGACGCTGGAGCCGATCTTCAGGGTGACCGTGCCCGACGCCTTCAGCGTCGAGCCCGTGATGCCGACCGTGACGGTCGCCTTCGTGGCCTTGCGGACCTTGACCTTCGCCGCCGCGAGCTTGAGCGAGGTGCGGGTCGTGGCCTTGGTGACGACGAACTTCACGAGCTTGTAGCCCTCGGCGAAGTCGCTGTCACCGGAGTAGGAGACGGCGCCCCAGTACGTGCCGGCGTCCAGCGAGGCCGGGACGGTGAAGGTCGCGGTGCCGCCCTGCAGGTCGGCCGTCTGCTCGGCGGCGTCGCCGTAGACGAAGGTGACGCTGCCGGTGGCCTTGAGGTCGCTGGTGCCGACGTTCACCGTGACGGTGCGCGCCGCGCCGTAGGCCGACGTGGGCGCGGTGACCTCGATGGCCTTGGAGTACTTCGCGTCCGGGACCGTCACGGTGATCGAGCCGGTCGCCTTGGAGTAGGCCTGCGGGTCGTCGGGCGCGAAGGTCGCCGTGTAGCTGTGCGCACCCTTGGCGACGCCCTCGAGCGCGAGGGTGGCGTTGCCCAGCGTGTCCACGGTGGCGGTGCCGACGGTGGCGTCACCCTCGGTGAACGTCACGGTGCCGGTGGCGGTCGACGGGCCGACCGCGGCCTTCAGCGTGACCTTGCCGCTCGGCGTCGCCTTGCCCGTGAGGGCGACGGTGCTCTGCTGACCACCGGCGGTGAGGAAGTTGGTCGTCGCCGACGTGGTCGTCTGGCCGCAGACGCCGCCCTGGGCCGTGCGCGCCAGCTGGTCGAAGCCGGCGGCCTCGATGAGCGGGCGGGCGGCGTCGGAGCAGACGAAACCGGTCTCGCCGAAGGCGGCGTTGAGGTCGGCGGCCTTCGAGCCGGTGAGGTCGTTGCCGCGGACGACGTTGTAGAGCGCGCGGCGGACGCTGAAGCCGTTCAGCAGGCCGATGCTGGTCGTCGACTTGGCGCGACCGGTCGAGAAGGGCACGACCGCGTCCGGGTCGTCCTTGATCTTCTCGTCGGAGTGCTCCTGCGTCTCCTTGACGTTCGAGCCGAGGGAGACGGGCTTGCCGTCGTTGATGCGGACGAGCTGGGCCTCGAAGAACGAGCGCGTGCCCGAGCCCGACTGGGGGACGTAGGGGTGGATCACGGCGTCCTTGCCGCCGACCTGCGACCAGTTCGTGACGTCGCCCTTGTAGATGGCGAGCACCTGCGCCTCGGTCAGCGACGCGGGGGCGTCGGTGCCGGCCTTGCGCGTGCCGAGCTTCAGACCGTCGACGGCGAAGGGGAAGGCCTTCAGGCCGGCGTCGCGCTCGGTCGTGGAGATCGCGGAGGACGAGCGGGCGAAGTCGACGTTGGCGTCGTTGCTGGAGCCGTACAGCAGCTTCTTGCCGGCGCCCGAGCCGTTCGGGCGGGTGATCGCCGAGGCGCCGCTGCGCAGGGAGATCGTGGAGGGCGAGCCGTCGGCCGCCCACGAGGCGATCTTGACCGTGCGGGAGGCGTTGTAGCCGGCGGCGACGCCGTCCTTGCCCTCCGCGAGGTAGTGCAGCGCGAGCTGGGAGGTGTCGGACCCGACGCCCACCAGGTCGGTGCTGCTCGGCGTGAAGGTGGGGTCGGCGGGGTTGGTGTCGGCCGCCTGGGCCGGTGCGACGGCGCCGAGGGTCGCCATCGAGGTCGCAGCGACGGCGAGGGCCGCGGCGAACCGGGTACGCGTGGAGATCATGCGCGTGGAGTTCCTTGTCGTGAAGGGGGGTGGGCCGTCGGGCGACGTCCCGACGAGCACGCTAGGCGTCGATGGAGGGGGTCCGGACGGTCTGCGGTGAACAGCAGACGTCCATTCGGTGCGACTCGGTGAATGGTCGGTGCACGACTCAGACGAGGTTCGGGATGAGGTGCACGGAGAGGTCCGCGGCGAACCACGCGAGGGCCAGGAACACCGGTGCGAACACCGTCCAGACGAGGGCCGGGCGCAGCCGTCGACGCAGCAGCAGCATGCCCACGAGGGCCACGAGCAGGCCACCGAGCGTCAGGGCGAGCAACGGCAGCACCGACGTGTCGTTCGCCATCGCCAGCTCGGACTGACCGAGGGTGTTCACCCGCTGGCCGCCGGCCGGGAACGGCTTGGACTGCAGGGACGCGTCGACGTAGACCAGCTCGTCCGGTCGGAGCCCGCCGAGGCGGCCGTCGCCGGCCGCGGTGATGAGCGTGAGCCGACCCTGTCCCTGCGCCGGGGGCGCGGGCACGTCGTCGCCGGCACGCCGGACGCCCTCGATCCGGTAGGTGGAGCGCCCCTGCCCGGTCACGACGTCGAGCCGGGTGCCCACGGCCTCGTGCATCATCACGTGGAAGGGTCGTCCGAACGTCCGTGACCGTCCGTAGACGAGCGAGACGCCTGCCTGGCCGGGCAGGACGGTGTCGCGCCGGTGTCCGGGACCGTCGAGCAGGAGACCGGCCGACGTGCCCTCGACCACGACCTGGTCGATGTCGAGGGACGGCAGCGAGAAGAGCGCGACGGGGCGGCCGGGCGCGATGACCCCGCCCGTCGGCGCGGTGCCCGCGGCCAGGTCGGTGCGCAGCTCGTCGTAGAGCCGGTCCTGCGCGCGGGAGTAGGAGAGACCACCGAGCACGAGGGTCTGGAGCAGCACCCAGGCGACGAGCAGCGCCACGACCATGAGTCCGCTGCTCAGGACGAGGTCGCGCTCGGGGACGCGCGAGGTGTCGCGCGCGGCGGCGAGACTGCCCTTCAGGGCGCCACTCCCCCGGCGCTGCCCGGTGAGGCGACCGTTGAGGGGTGCGACGGTCATGAGTCCTCCTTCCCGGCCGCGCGGAGCCTGATCACCGGGCCGGCGATCGCGCAGCCGAGGAGCAGGAGGATCAGCGCGGGCAGGAACCAGGCGCCGAGGGCCGAGTGGACGCCCTGCGTGCTGCCGAGGCTCTTCAGCTCGGCGTCGACGGGCTGCTTGCCGCCCGCCGCCGCGGGGTCAGGCGCCGCCCGCACCAGAAAGTGGCACCCATGGAAATCTTCACCGGCCTGACCTTCGACGATGTGCTGCTGGTGCCAGGCCCGTCGGACATTCTGCCCTCGGACGCCAATCTGTCGACCCGGCTGACCAGCGAGATCAGCCTCAACATTCCGATCCTGTCGTCGGCGATGGACACGGTTACCGAGGCCGACATGGCCATCCTGATGGCGCAGATCGGCGGCATCGGCGTCCTCCACCGCAATCTGACCGTCGAGGAACAGGCCGCCGCGGTGCGCCAGGTGAAGCGCTTTGAAAGCGGGATGATCGTCAATCCCATCACCATCACGCCCGACGCCCCCTTGTCCTATGCCACCGCGCTGATGGCGCAGCACCGTATTTCGGGGATTCCGGTGGTCGAGACCGGCGGCAAGCTGGTCGGCATCCTCACGCACCGCGACGTGCGCTTTGCCGATAATCCGGGCCAGCCGGTGCGCGAATTGATGACCGCGGAGAATCTGGCGAC
>NZ_LUNF01000291.1:0-4465 GCF_001626145.1 Aeromicrobium sp. REDSEA-S32_B7 | reverse complement strand
GTTCATCTACGTCCGGCGGCACGTCCCCACGTCCCTCCGCCAGACGCCGCCGCGAAGGGCCCGGGCACTCCGGGCCCTTCGTTGTTCCTACGGACGTCCTCGAGCCTGCGCCTCAGCGGCGCGCGGCGCGCAGGAACGCCTCCAGCAACGGTCCGGCGGTCCGCGAGCCGGACTCGCCCTCGTCGACGTAGACCGCCACGGCCAGGTCGGACCCCGCGGCGACCATCCAGGCGTGGGTGAGGACCTTGCCGTCCCGCTCGAACTCCGCGGTGCCGGTCTTGGCGATCAGCTCCGGCCCGGGCACGTCGAGCAGCCCGCGGCCGCTCCCGTCGGTGACGACGGCGCGCAGCATCGAGCGCAGCGCGGACGCCTCGCCGCCGGTGAGCGGCTTGGCCCCCTCGGGCGGGCCGTCGCGGTAGTCCTTGACCAGCCACGGCACCACTGTCTCGCCGGCCTGCACCGACGCCACGACCGTCGCCATCACCATCGGGCTGGCCAGCACCCGGCCCTGGCCGATCAGGTCGGCGGCCGCCTCGGTCTCGGTCTCCGGCTGCGGCACCTGGCCGAAGTACGCCGGGAAGCCGAGGTCGTGATCGATGCCGAAGCCGAGGGAGGCGGCTGCGTCATACAGGTCGGTCCCTCGGATCTTCCCGCGACTGGTGATGAAGGCGGTGTTGCAGGAGTTGGCGACCGCCTGGCGCAGGGTGATCCTCCCGGTGGCCCCGGAGGGGTAGTCGGAGTAGTTGCCGAAGGTCTTGCCGTCGACCACGGTCGTCGCCGGGCACTGCACGGACGAGGTCGGGTCGAGCCCGGCGCGGCCTGGCCGTACGTCGCCAGGTTGGTGCCCCCGGTGCCCGGCCCGTTGGCCGCGGCGAGCACGGCGCCGGTGCTCGGGTCGATCGCGACCAGGGCACTGGCCGGGCCGGTGCGCCGCAGCACCGCCTCGGCCTCGGCCTGGAGGTCGACGTCGAGGCTGACCTTGAGGGTCGAGCCCTTCTCGGGCTCGGCCCGGAACACCTCGCGCACCTCGCCGTCGGACCCCTCGGCGGGCACCACGTCGACGCTGGCGCCGGGGGTGCCGCGCAGCCGGTCGTCGTAGCGGGCCTGGAGCCCGGAGGTGCCGGCGACGTCGCCGGGGCGGTAGGTGTCCGGGGACTCCTCGACCATCTCGGCGGTGACCTGGCCGACGGAGCCGAGGATGGGTGCGGCGAAGCCCCGCGACGGCGCGAGCGGGATCTCGGCGGCGATGCGTCGGGCCCCCTTGAGGCGCGAGATGGCCATGCTCATCGGGGAGGAGACGTCCTCGGAGCGCAGCACGATCGCCTCGACGAACGCGGCGTCACCCGCGGCCTTCACGCTCTTGACGAAGCCGGTGGCGTCGATGCCGACGGCCTCGGCCAGGGCCTTGGCGTCGGACGCCGCGCGGCTCGCGCCGACCAGGGTCTTGTCGATGCCGATCCGGTTCACCGGGCGCTGCGTGACGACGGCGAGCCCGCGGGCCCCGACGATGTCGCCACGCTTCGGCGCCAGGGGCCGCCAGCGCCTCGACGAACGCCGTGGCCGTCGGTTGCGGGTCGGGGCCCGCGACGGCGTCCTTGACCTCGGTGCAGCCCGCGAGCAGGACCGAGCCCGCCAACGCCAGCACGGAGAGCAGCTGTGGGACCCGAGTGCGCACCATGGCAGCGATCCTGCCACCGCCCGCCGACCGACCTCCCGAGCCGTCACTCACGCACGCTCGAGACGTCACTCATGCACGCTCGGCGGCGGCCCCCCGTGCGCGAGCGACCTCTCGGCCATGCGCGAGCGACCTCTCGGCCGTGCGCGAGCGACCTCTCGGCCGTGCGCGAGCGACCTCTCGGCGGACGGATCAGCCCTTGTGGCCTCCACGAGGCCCGGAGCGGGCGCCCCGGGACGGCGGGCCGGAGTCGGGACCGAGCTCGATGAGCTTGCCGGAGATCCGGGTCTGCTCGAGCGCGGCGAAGGTGCCGGCAGGCAGGTCCGCGGGGAGCTCGACGAGGGAGAAGTCGGGCTTGATGAGGATCTTCCCGAAGTCCTTGCGGTTCAGCCCGCCCTCGTTGGCCAGCGCACCGACGATCTGGCGCGGCTCGACCTTGTGGCGCTTGCCCACGGCGATGCGGTACATCGCCATCGGGGTGTCGCCGTGCCGCTCGCGGGCCGGACGCGCCGGACGGTCGCGGTCGTCGCGGTCACCGGGGCGGGACTTGGGCATCCGCACCTGGTCGGCGTTGGGGTCGAGCAGCAGCGGGGTCTCGCCCTGGGCGACCACGGCGAGCGCGGCAGCGACGTCGGTCTCCGGCACGTCGTGGTTGCGGACGTAGTGGGCGATGATGTCGCGGAAGCCCGCGATCCGGTCGGTCTGCTGCAGCGCCTCGGTGATCTGGTCGTCGAAGCGCGTGAGCCGGGTGCTGTTGACGTCCTCGACGCTGGGTAGCGACATCTCGGTGAGCGGCTGCTTGGTGGCCTTCTCGATGTGGCGCAACAGGTAGCGCTCGCGCGGGGTGACGAAGGAGATGGCGTCACCGCTGCGCCCGGCCCGGCCGGTGCGGCCGATGCGGTGGACGTAGGACTCGGTGTCGGTGGGGATGTCGTAGTTGACGACGTGGCTGATCCGCTCGACGTCGAGGCCGCGAGCGGCGACGTCGGTGGCGACGAGGATGTCGAGCTTGGCGTCCTTGAGCTGCTGGACGGTCCGCTCGCGCACGTTCTGGGGTACGTCGCCGTTGATGGCCGCGGCCGCGAAGCCCCGGGCCCGCAGCTTCTCGGCGAGCAGCTCGGTCTCGCTCTTGGTGCGGACGAAGACGATCATCCCCTCGAAGTTCTCGACCTCGAGGATGCGCGTGAGGGCGTCGACCTTCTGCGGGTAGGACACCAGCAGGTAGCGCTGGGTGATGTTGCTGGCGGTCGCCGTCTTGTTCTTGACGGTGATCTCGGCCGGGTCGGAGAGGTAGGACTTGGAGAGCCGGCGGATCTGCGGCGGCATGGTCGCGGAGAACAGCAGCGTGCGGCGCGTATCGGGAGTCGCATCGAGGATCTCCTCGAGATCTTCGCGGAACCCCATGTCGAGCATCTCGTCGGCTTCGTCGAGCACCACGCCGATCAGGCCCGACAGGTCAAGCGCGCCGCGCTCGAGATGGTCGCGCAGGCGGCCGGGGGTCCCGACGACGATCGCCGGACCGGCGCGCAATGCGCGGCGTTCCTTGCTGGCATCCATCCCGCCGACGCAGGTGGCGATGCGTAGTCCGGCGCCGGCATAGAGCCAGCCGAGTTCGCGGCTGACCTGTAGCGCGAGCTCGCGCGTCGGCGCGATCACCAGCGCCAGCGGCTTGTCCGACAGGGGGGTGCCGCCAACCGCGTCGAGCAGTTCGGGAGCAAGCGCCAGGCCGAAGGCCACGGTCTTGCCGCTCCCGGTTTGCGCGGAAACGACCATGTCGCGGCCGTGCGCTTCGGGTTCGGTCACGGCCTGCTGGACGGGGGTAAGCGCGTCGTAGCCACGGGCGCTCAAAGCCTCGCCGATAACCGGCGGGAGGTTGGAAAGGGACATGGTATTCTTTCGGTTGCGCGTATGCACGGGCGGGGGGTGCCCGGCTGGTCGCGGCGCGGGCACTGCCCGCAGTCGGAGGCGCCCCTACACGCAAATGATGCGTTTGGCCCGCACTTTCTTGCGCAGGCCGAAATGGCGCGCGGCACGCCCCTCGCGCATTGTGACGCAACCGCGTCAGCGCACGCGCAATTGTCCGCAAACCGACGCGATGCGGAAATATCGCAGTCAAACTGCGCGCCTAGGCGGCTCTCAACGATAGCGGAGGGCAATAATGAAAATCAGGAATACGCTTCTTGCCGGGGCTGCCATTGCGGCGCTGGCACTTCCCGGCATGGCGCAGGCCGGCGATCTTGCCGGCACCGTATCCGATGCCACCGACACCATCGCGCTGCGCAGCGCGCAGGTGCGCATCGTCGAGATCGACCGCGTGACCGCGACCGAGCGCGATGGCTCGTTCCTTTTCGCAGACGTTCCGGCTGGCGATTACACGCTCGAAATCAGCTATGTCGGGGCGGAAACGGTCAGGCGCGCGATTACCGTCCCGGCCACCGGCACGGTGCGCGCAGAGATCGCGATGACCGGCTTTGGCGACGATGAGATCCTAGTCGTCGGCCAGGTCGCGAACCTTTCGAGCGCCCTGTCGCGCAAGAAGGAAGCCGATGGCGTGTCCGACGTGCTGACACGCGACGCGATCGGCCAGTTTCCCGATCAGAACGTCGCCGAAAGCCTGCGCCGCCTGCCCGGCATCAATGTCCTCAACGACCAGGGCGAGGGCCGCTTCGTATCGGTCCGCGGCCTGTCGCCCGATCTCGTCTCGTCATCGCTCAACGGCGTGCGCCTGCCGTCGCCAGAGGCCGATATTCGCGCGGTCGCGCTCGACGTCGTATCTTCGGACATCATCGA
>NZ_LUNF01000290.1:0-6978 GCF_001626145.1 Aeromicrobium sp. REDSEA-S32_B7 | reverse complement strand
CCGCCCCGGAGCGCCTGCGCACGATCCTGCGCCAGCCCGTCGCGCCGGTCGAGTCCTGACCCGCGGTCACCAGTCAGGCCGCTGATTCCCATGAGGTCATGGGAATCCCCCACTCACCCTCGGAATGATTCGCAGGTGAGTGAGGAAGAACCATGGTCAGATGCTGGTTCCCATCAACTGATGGGAACCAGTGACGGGCTGCGCGGCTAGGCCTGCCGCTTCGGGATGTTGCGGTCCTTCAGCTCGCGCGCGGCGTACTGGCCGATCTGCCGCGTCGACCAGCCGTCGGACCCGCCTGCGACGGCACCGCCGATGAGCGGCACGCGCCGGGCGACGAGGGTGACGGCGCGGCGGCCGACGGTGCGGGTGATGAGCTCGGCGGTGACCTCGTGGGAGATGATCCGGTCGAGCTCCGGGGAGTGCACCGGCGACGTCGCGAGCGTCATCGGCGGCGACGGCAGCTTGCCCGACTTCAGCAGGTCCTTCACCGCGTCCTCGCCGAGCATGCAGACGAGGATCGCGTTGCGCACCCGCGGGTCGGTGAGGTCGTAGCCGCGGAGCGCGGCCACCCCCGCGACCATGTGCGCCTGCACCAGCGTGACGCCGACGACGTTCGCCGGCACCGACACGGCCACCGCCGCGATGCCGCCCAGGTTCGTCACGAACCCCTGCGCGCCGGCCAGCGCCGTGTGGCGTCGCACGAGACGCGTGATCGCGGCCTCGACGTCGCCATCGGTGTCGACCAGGTGGGCGTCGGCGGCCTTGCGCGCCGACGGGAGCGGCCCGACGCCGTCGATCGCGCGGTCCAGCACCTGGCGGACGAACCCGCCTGCCACCTGGGGAGCGAACTTGTTCGTCGCCGCCACCGCGGCCCTGCCTCGAAGTCCAGCCATGCCCACAATCCTAGGGACGCGCTCGAGGTCCGCCCCCCGAACGGCGGCGGGCCCTACGCTCAGCGCATGGACGAGGCGTTCAGCCGGCAGGTCACGTCGCCGGGCTGGCTCGAGGAGGCGCACGCCTGGATCCACGCCCGCGCCGAGGAGGCGGGGCACGCGCTCGCCGGCCCGATCGAGCAACGTCGGGTGCGACCGTGGTCGACGCAGCTGGTCGTGCCCACCGACCGCGGGCGCCTCTGGTTCAAGGCGAACTGCCGGTCGATGGCGTTCGAGCCGGCGCTGCACGCCCTGCTGGCCGACGTCGCGCCCGACCAGGTGGCCGCACCGCTCGCGGTCGACCCCACACAGGGGTGGATGCTCACCGCCGACCGTGGCGTGACGCTGGGCGACTCTCGCGAGCCCACCCTCGCCGACTGGCGCGGCGTCATGATCGCGACCGCGCGCCTGCAGCGTCGCCTCGTCGACCGTCGCGACGCCGTGCTCGCCACCGGCGTCCCCGACTGCTCGCCCGAGACCGTCCCGGCCCGTTTCGACGCCCTGCTCGAACGCCTCGCGACGCTGCCCGCCGAGCACCCCTCGGCCCTCGACCACGCCGGCGCCACCGCGCTCGCCGGACGTCGCGACCAGCTGCTCGAGGCCGTCGCGCGTCTCGCGTCGTCGAGCGTCCCGGTCACCGTGCAGCATGGTGACGTGCACCCCTGGAACGCCTTCGCCGACCTGCGCGTGTTCGACTTCGGCGACCTGCAGTGGTCCCACGCGCTCGAGGTCCTGAGCGTGCCCTACGGCTGGATCACGACCCGCAGCGCGCTGGCCTGGGACGACGTGCTCGCCACCTACTCCGAGATGTGGTCCGACGTCGCCGACCCGCGCGACCTCGCCGAGCTGCGCGCCGCCACGGCCTTCACGCAGCCCGTCAACCGTGCCCTGACCTGGTGGGACTCCCTCGAGGGGGCCACCGACGAGGAGTGGCGCGAGTGGGGCGAGATGCCCGCGCACCACCTGAGCCGCGTGCTGGAGGCCTGACGTGCCCGCCGTCCCGCTGCCGCCGTCCCCCTGGGAGTTCCGGCCCGAGCTGTGGCCGCGGTCCGACTGCGTCGCGGCCGGAGCCGACCTCGAGCCGTCGACGGTGGTCGAGGCCTACCGGCACGGTGCGTTCCCGATGCCGGACGAGGGCGACCTGCTGTGGTGGTCGCCGATCGAGCGTGGCGTGCTGGAGCCGTCGGCGCTGCGGGTCTCACGGTCGCTGCGCCAGGCGGTGCGCCGGCTGACGGTCACCGTCGACACCGCGTTCGCCGAGGTGGTCGACGCGTGCGCCGACCCCCGTCGGCCCGGCGCCTGGATCGACCGCGGTATCCGCGACGCGTACGTGCGCCTGCACGAGCTCGGCTGGGCGCACTCCGTCGAGACCCGCGACGCCGACGGGACCCTCGTCGGCGGGCTGTACGGACTCTCGGTCGGACGCCTGTTCGCGGGGGAGTCGATGTTCCACCACGCACGCGACGCCTCGAAGGTGGCCCTGGTGGCGCTCATCGACGCCGTCGGGCCCGAGGGGCTCGTCGACGTGCAGTGGGCGACCCCGCACCTGGAGTCGCTGGGGGTCGTGCGGTGGCCGAGGGAGCGGTACCTGGAGGCGCTGCGGGGGCTCATCGACGCTCCCGGCCCCGACTGGGACGCCCTCCGAGGCCCGATATCACGGGCAGAAGGCACGCCGTAGGGGCCGGGGTGCACCGGAATGTCGGGGTTTCCTGCCTAGACTGCTGAGCGCACAACATCCGAACTCTCTAGGAGTCCCCGTGGCTATCTCCCGCAGCGACCTCGTCTCGGCCCTCGCCGAGAAGGCCGACACCACCAAGTCCACCGCCGACGACGTCCTCAGCGCGCTGGCCGACGTCCTGATCGACGCCGTCAGCAAGGGCGAGAAGGTCGCCATCCCCGGCATCCTCTCGGTCGAGCGCGTCTCGCGCGCCGCTCGCACGGGCCGCAACCCCGCGACCGGTGAGACCATCGACATCCCCGCCGGCTACGGCGTGAAGGTGAGCGCCGGCTCGAAGCTCAAGGCTGCCGCCAAGTGAGCTAGGCCCCTCAGCCACGGAGAGGCCCCCCGGACCACACGGTCCAGGGGGCCTTTCCGCGTCCAGGGACGCTCAGCTCACGGTGGGTCGGCCCGCCGCCTCCCACGCGTCCATCCCGCCGGCCAGGTTGACGACGTCGTGGCCCTGCTGCCCGAGCCACGCCGTGGCCCGCGCCGAGCGACCGCCGAGGTGGCAGACGACGAGCGTGCGTGCTTGCGGGTCGAGCTCACCGACGCGCGTCGGGAGGTCGCCGAGCGGCACGTGCACGGCGCCCGGGACGTGCCCCGCGTCCCACTCGTGGGGCTCGCGAACGTCCAGCACGACGAGGTCGTCGGGCAGCGGGTCGGGCAGGTCGGCAACGGTCGTCGTGGGCACGTCCACAGGGGGCTCCTGGAAGGTCTGGCGCCCGTGCGGAGCGGGTCTCACGCGGCGTCCGCGGCGGGAGGTGGGCCACACGGGCTGGATTATCGGCTGCTGACTGGTTACTTTGGACTATATGCACCCGGGCGGAGAACAGGTCGACGGCAACGCCGCAGCGACCACCCGTCCGTCCGCGACCGTGCGTCTGCCGTTCGAGCCGTCGACGCCGAGCATCGCCCGCACCAAGCTCGCCGGCTTCCTCACCGTGCACCGTGCCTCGTCCAGCGTCATCGACGACGCGCTCATCGTGATGAGCGAGATGGTCGCCAACGCCGTCGCGCACGGCCAGCCGTCCGACGACGGCACGATGGAGCTGGCGTGGACGATCGACCCCGAGCGGCAGCTGCTCGAGATCAGCGTCCACGACGACGGCCAGGGCGGGTCGCTCAAGCCGATCGACTTCGACGAGGACTCCCTCAGCGGCCGCGGGCTCTCGATCATCAACCGCGTCGCCGATCGCTGGTGGGTCGACATGTCCGCCGGCACCCGCGTCGGCGCCGAGCTGCCGCTCGCCCGCTGACTCGATCGGTCAGGAGCGACCCTGCGGCCTGCCGCCGCCCGCACCTCTGGCTAGGGTGCGACCCATGGGAAAGAAGTCGCGCCGCACTAAGGCGCCGAAGCCGGCCCGCATGCCCTTCGTCGCCCGCACCTTCGAGGGGCTGCCGCACGAGGGTGACTGGATCGCGCTGCGCGAGTTCGTGCCGTCCGCGACCGCCACGGTCACGCTCACCGACGGCGAGCGGGTGCGCGTGTGCTCGCTGCTGCCCGGTGGTGGCGCCGGCATCCGTCGCCCCGACGGCGAGATCTGGCTCGGCCTGCAGGTGCTGCACAACTACGGCGACGTGAGCCGCGACCTCGCCGGCGCCATCGAGGCCGCCCGCGAGACCGAGCCCGGCAACCCGGTGCGCCTGACCGACCCGGGCGTGGGCGACCGGCTGCAGCAGATCGTCGATCCCGCGTCGTCGTTCGACGTGGAGGTGCACGACGGCTTCGACTTCTGGGTCGAGGGCACCGACGCCGAGGGCTCCGACGCGCTGGCCGCCGCCAACGAGTCCATCGCCCCCACCGAGCGGCTGACGTCGGTCGAGGCGGCCTACTGGGTGCGCATGGGCGACAAGCGCTACCTGCGCTGGGTCGTCACGCAGAGCGAGGCCACGGTGCTCGACGGCTTCGCCCGTCTCGCGGCCGCCGGCGAGGAGACCCTCGGCGAGGGCACGAAGCTCATCGGCATGTTCCGCGCCCACGGGCTGCTGGTGCCGGTGTGGGAGATGGACCCCGCCGTCGTCGACGACGGCGCGGCCGCGCTCGAGGAGCCCGTCGCGGCCCTCGCCCAGCGGCTGGAGGCTGCGATCGCCGACGACGCGCCCCTCACCCAGGAGCAGCGCAACGCCCGCGCCAACCTCACCAGCCGTCAGCTCACCATCCGGTGACCCCGGCCCGTTTGCGTGGGGCCCCACGCAAACGGGCTCGCCCCCACGCAACGGTGCGCATGATCCGCACGTTTGCGTGGGGGAGACGCGCCGCCCCCGACGTGGGACGCTGACCCCATGAGCGAGCTGGACGCGGTCCGACGGGCCGGCATCGAGGTCACCGGCATCGAGATCGTCGACGAGGCGGAGCGCACCGCGAAGCCGTCCGACCTCTTCTGGCCGTGGTTCGCCGCGAACGTGTCGGTGTTCGGCATCTCCTACGGCAGCTTCGTGCTCGGCTTCGGGCTCTCGCTGACGCAGGCGGTGCTCGTGACCGTCCTCGGTGTCGTGGTGTCGTTCGCGGCCTGCGGCCTGGTCGCGATCGCCGGCAAGCGCGGCTCGGCGCCGACGATGATCCTCAGCCGCGCACCGTTCGGCGTCGTCGGCCAGAAGCTGCCCGGCGTCTTCAGCTGGCTGATCTCGATCGGCTGGGAGACGTTCCTGGCCATCACCGCGACCCTGGCCACCGCCACGGTCCTGCGCGAGCTCGGCTGGGGTGGTGGGACGGCCACGAAGGTCGTCGCCTGCGCCGTCATCGCGGCCCTGATCGTCGCCGCGTCGGTCGCCGGGTACCACGTGATCATGCGGATGCAGTCGGTGCTGACCTGGCTCACCGGCGCCGCCACCATCGGCTACATCCTGCTCACGTTCGACCAGATCGACCTCGACCGCGTCACGTCGCTGCCCGGCGGGTCCGGCCAGGCCGTGGTCGGGGCGTTCGTCATGGTGATGACCGGGTTCGGCTTCGGCTGGATCAATATCGCCGCGGACTGGTCGCGGTACCAGCGGCGCGACACGTCGGGCGCGCAGATCGTCGCGTGGAACACGCTGGCCGGGGCGCTCGCACCTGTCGTGCTCGTGGTCTACGGCATCCTGCTCGCGGGCTCGTCGGACACCCTCAGCGCGGGGATCGTGAACGACCCCGTCGGCACGCTCGCGTCGGTCCTGCCGACCTGGTTCCTCGTGCCGTTCCTCGTCGCGTCGGTGCTGGCGCTCGTGTCGGGCGCCGTGCTCGGCATCTACTCCTCCGGCCTGACGCTCCTGAGCCTCGGCGTGCGCATCCCGCGCCCGGCGGCCGCCCTCGTCGACGGCGTCATCCTGACGGCCGGGACGGTGTACGTCGTGTTCGTCGCACAGACGTTCCTCGGGCCGTTCCAGAGCTTCCTCATCACGCTCGGCGTCCCCGTCGCCGCGTGGGCCGGCATCATGATCGGCGACATCGCCCTGCGGCGTCGCGACTACGACGAGGCGGCGCTGTTCGACGCGTCGGGACGCTACGGCGCAGTCGCGTGGACGTCGGTGGCGACGATGGTCGTCGCGTCGGTCGTGGGCTGGGGCCTCGTCGTCAACCAGATCTCCGGGACCGCGTGGAACGACTGGCAGGGCTACCTGATCGAGCCGTTCGGGCTCGGCACCCGTCTGCCTGACGGCGCCGGCTGGGACGGTGCGTGGCCGTACGCGAACCTCGGCGTGCTGGCCGCGTTCGCGATCGGGCTGCTCGTCACCCTCGTCGCGCGACGGTCGGCCGTGCGTCGCCAGGAGGCCGGTGCCGCGTGAGGGTCGGGGCATGACGCGGACCTGGCTGGTCGTCGTCGACCCGCAGCGGGTCTTCGCCGACCCCGGCTCGCCCTGGGGATCGCCCATGTTCGCGGCGACCCTCGAGCCGGTGCGCGCGCTGGCGGCGAGGCTGCCGACGATCGTCACGCGCTGGGTGCCCGCGCCCGACGCCGAACGGGTCGGCTCGTGGCGTGCCTACTTCGACGCGTGGCCTTTCGCCGACCGCCCGGCCGACGACCCGATGTTCGAGGTCGTCCCCGAGCTGGCCGACGTCGCGGCCGCGGCGACCGTGGTCGACGCGCCGACGTTCGGCAAGTGGGACGTCGTGAGGACGGTGACGGGCGAGGCGCCCGACCTCGTCGTCGCCGGCGTCTCGACCGACTGCTGCGTCCTGTCGACCGTGCTCGCCGCCGCCGACGCGGGAGCGACCGTGCGGGTGGCCGTCGACGCGTGCGCCGGCTCGACGCCCGAGAACCACCGTCGCGCCCTCGACGCCATGGCCCTCTACGCGCCCCAGGTCACCCTCGCCTGACCCTCACCCTTGGGGTGGGGCCCCACCCCAAG
>NZ_LUNF01000029.1:0-2520 GCF_001626145.1 Aeromicrobium sp. REDSEA-S32_B7 | reverse complement strand
CCGGGGCGCGGCGCCAGATCCCGTTCGAGGCTCGCGAGTACGCCGAGCGTCACGGTCTACGCATCATCGGGATCGACCGGCCCGGGATCGGTTCATCGACACCGCACCTCTACCCCGAGCTGTTGGACTGGGCCGGCGACCTCGAGCTGCTGCTCGATGCCCTGGCTGTGGACACCTTCCGGCTGATCGGGCTGTCGGGCGGCGGCCCCTACGTCCTGGCCGCGGGCGCGGCCCTCCCGACAAGGGTGCAGGGCATCGCCGTGCTCGGCGGTGTCGCCCCGGTCATGGGTCCCGACGCTGTCGCTGGTGGCGTCATCCAGCTGGCCCGCTGGCTCTCGCCGTTGCTGCGTGCCGGGCGCGTCCCGCTCGGGGTGGCGCTGACCCAGCTCATCCGGCTCGCACGTCCCGTGGCCGGCCCCGGCCTGGACCTGTACGCCGCGGTGCAGCCGCCGGGCGACAGGAACCTCCTCGGACGCCCCGAGTTCAAGGCGATGTTCCTCGACGACCTCCTCAACGGCAGCCGCTTCCAGACCTCCGCCCCGATCCACGACCTGATCCTGTTCACCAGGGAGTGGGGCTTCGCGCTCGAGGACGTGCAGGTCCCGGTGCGTTGGTGGCACGGCGACGACGACCACATCGTGCCCTTCCACCACGGGGCGCACGTCGTGGACCGGCTGCCCGATGCCGCCATGAGCGTCATCGACGGGGAGAGCCACCTGGGGGGCCTGGGCATCGCCGAGGAGGTCCTCTCGACGGTGATGTCATTGGGTCGCTGACCCGCGACGCGTCCCGGACAATACTGGTGCTCAGGGGCCTCATCGGTCACAATGGTCCCCACAACCACATACCGCACGTGCTGACCTGACGTCCAGGTCATCTCGATGACGAGCCCGCTGGGGAAGGCGTAGCTCGCGCCGGAGATGAAGGAGGTCCAGGTGACCACGAACACTGCCACCCGTTCCGCGACGAGGGGCGTTCTCTACGTGCACTCAGCGCCCTCGGCTCTGTGCCCGCACGTGGAGTGGGCCGTCGGCGGTGTCCTCGGTGCGCCCGTGAACCTCGACTGGACCCCACAGCCCGCTCAGCCGGGCAGCTACCGGGCGGAGCTGTCGTGGACCGGTGGCACCGGGACGGCCGCGGCGGTCGCCTCTGCGCTGCGCGGGTGGAACCACCTGCGCTTCGAGATCACCGAGGAGCCCACCTCGGGCACCGAGGGCAGTCGCTACTCCTACACCCCCGAGCTCGGGGTCTTCCACGCCGTCACCGGCCTGCACGGCGACATCCTCATCCCCGAGGACCGGCTCAAGGCCGCGGTGGTGAAGTCGGCCCTCGGCGAGGTCACGCTGCTCGAGGAGATCGACAAACTGCTGGGCAAGCCGTGGGACGACGAGCTCGAGACGTTCCGGCACGCCGGGGACGGCGCGCCGGTCCGCTGGCTGCACCAGGTGGTGTGAGGCTCAACTGGCCTTGAGGCGGAAGTACGTCGGCTCGATCCACCCGTCGAAGGTGTCGAAGCCGACCTTGTAGGTGAACTTGCCGCGGAGCTTGAACTTCCCAGGCACGGTGTTCTCCCGGCAGAAGCGGAAGCGCTCCTTGCCCTTCTTCTTCGCCGCGCCCTCCAGCACGCCCCCGGAGGCGATGGTGACGCCGCGACGGTCGGTCAGGAAGGTCTCCAGCGCCCAGGTGTCGGCGTCCTCGGGAGGGTTGATCTTGTACTTGTAGCGGTAGTTGCGGCACCCCTCGTGCAGGGTGCCGTTGCCGCGGAAGGTCTGGGCGAACTCCGCCATCGTCCGTTCCTTGGCCGACGCCGGCACCGACGGGGCGAGCGTGATCACGAGCGCGCCGATCAGCGCGACCGCGAAGGCGAGCATCGGCCGGGTGATCGGCTGGTGCGTCGACATGGTGGACCTCCCTGTGATGGACGTCATGACAACGTCACAGACCGGGCGGGGGTTACGCAAACCCTCGCCCGGCCTGGTCCATGGGCGTCCCTCAGAGGGGGATGTTGCCGTGGTGCCCCCGTCGTACGCCGCCGGCCTGGACGGCCGCGTCGATGGCCTCCGCGATCGCGCTGCGCGTGCGGGCGGGGTCGACGACCTCGTCCACGACCCCGATCTCGACGGCCTTGTCGACGCCGCCGGCGATCCGCTCGTGCTCGGCGGCCAGCTCGGCCTCGACCTGGGGACGGATCTCGGGCGAGACCTCGGCCAGGCGACGACGGTGCAGGATGCGCACCGCAGCGACAGCACCCATCACGGCCACCTCGGCGCCGGGCCAGGCCAGCACCTTCGTGGCCCCCAGGGAGCGGGAGTTCATGGCGATGTAGGCGCCGCCGTAGGTCTTGCGGGTCACCAGGGTGACGCGAGGCACCACGCACTCCCCGAAGGCGTGCAGCAGCTTGGCGCCGCGGCGTACGACGCCGTCCCACTCCTGGCCGACGCCGGGGAGGTAGCCCGGCACGTCGACGACGACGACCAAGGGGATCGAGAAGGCGTCGCACATCCGGACGAACCGGCTGGC
>NZ_LUNF01000289.1:0-12069 GCF_001626145.1 Aeromicrobium sp. REDSEA-S32_B7 | reverse complement strand
ACAGCGCCGTGGCGCCTACGACCGCGCAGCGCACCGCGCGCGACGGCCAGCACCTCCTCGACGTCGGCGTCGGTCTCGAAGGTGGCCGACGCCGGCAGCCGGTCGAAGTTGCGGGGGGCCCGCGGCGGACGCGCGCGCACCGACCTCAGGTAGACCTTCGTGCGCGGCAGGATGCAGCCGATGAGCGAGACCATCAGCAGCACGTACACCGCGCTGAACCACGGCGACGTGTACGTGTGGAAGACGCCGAGCCGCTCCAGCCACGGCGAGAGGTCGGGGTGACGGGCCTGGAACGCCTCGACCGCGCGGGCGTCGACACCACGCTGCGGCACGACCGAGCCGGGGACCGCCGCGATGGCGAGCAGCAGCAGGAGCAGGAGCGCCGTGCGCATCGACGTCAGCTGGCGCCACGCCCACCGCAGCGTCTCGACCGGTCCGAGCGCCGGGGCGAGCTCCGCGGGCGCGCGGTCCTTGCGGGAGCGGGCCATCAGATCGCCGCCCCGTAGCCGCCGGCCCACGTCTGGAGCTGCACGACGACCGCGTCCCACACGCCCGTGACGAGCAGGACGCCGACGACGACGAGCAGGCCGCCACCGACCCGCTGGAGGGTCTGCTGGTGCCGGCGGGCCCAGCGGACGGCGTGCATGAACCGGCCGAAGCCGAGCGCCGCGAGCACGAACGGGACGCCGAGCCCGAGGCAGTACACGAAGGTCAGGAACGCACCCCGCTCGAGCGTGCCGGAGTTGTTCGCGAGGGTGAGCACCGCGCCCAGCGTCGGGCCGATGCAGGGCAGCCAGCCGAGGCCGAAGAACAGCCCGAGCAGTGGCGCGACCGCGACCCCCACCGCGGGCACCGCGTGCACGCGCACGTCGCGCTGCAGGATGGGCAGCACGCCGCTGAAGACGAGTCCGAGCACGATCACCACGATGCCCAGCACCACCGACATGGCACGGCGGTAGTCGTAGAGCTCCTGCCCGAGCGCCCCGAACAGGGCCCCGCCGGTCACGAAGACCACCGTGAAGCCGAGGACGAAGAGCACCGACCCGAGCAGCAGCCTCGACCGACCCTTCGTCTCGAGGTCCTGCACGCCGACGCCGCTGACGTAGGAGAGGTAGCCGGGCAGCAGGGGCAGCACGCACGGGGAGAAGAACGACACGAGGCCCGCCAGCACGGCGATCGGCACGGCCAGCAGCAGCGACCCCGACAGGACGGTGTCGGCGAACCAGTCGGTCACGAGGTGCTCGCCAGGACGTCGTCGAGGACGCCGGACAGCGTCGAGGCGCGCAGCTCGGGGTCGATGACGCGGGCGGCCACCCGGCCCTTCGCGTCGATCACCCACGTGGTGGGGATGGCCTGCGACGGGAGGCTGTCGGCGAAGCCGAGCTGCTGGCGGCCGTCGGAGTCGACGATGCTCGGGTAGGTCGTGCCGATCCGCTCCTCGAAGGCCCGCGCGGCAGCGGTCTGGTCGCGCACGTTCAGGCCCAGGAACTGCACGCCGCGGTCGGCGTACTGCTGGGCCACCTCCTCCAGCACCGGCGCCTCCTTGCGGCACGGCGGGCACCAGGAGCCCCACACGTTGACGACGAGGGTCTTGCCGGCGAAGTCGGCCGAGCTGATGCGCTTGCCCTCGAGGTCCTCGCCCTCCAGCACCGGCGCGTCGGTGCGGTCCTCGACGGGGACCGACGTGACGAAGCGGCTGGCGCTGACGTAGCCGCCGGTGGAGCCCTCCGTGCCGCGACCGGAGCACGCCGCGAGCACGACGAGAGCCAGGGCGAGGACGACGGCGGCGCCGCGGCGGCGCGAGGAACGACTCACGGCTCAGGCGCCCCCGACGAACTTCTTGCCGGCCTTCAGGGCGTCGGGCAGGAGGTCGCCGGCCGGCTCGGCGTACGTGAAGCCGACGTAGCGGTCGCCGTCGAAGGTCAGGCTGGTCAGGCTGGCGAGCGAGCACTGGCGGGTGCGCGGGTCGTGCACGAACGACTTCTTCTCGTAGGCCTGGCGCGCGATCCACACGGGGAGCTGGTGGGACACGATGACGGCCTCGTGCCCGCGGGCGGCGTCGCGGGCGTCGGCGACGGCAGCCTGCATGCGCGCGGCGATCTCGCGGTACGGCTCGCCCCACGACGGGCGGAACGGGTTGCGCAGCAGCCACCAGTTCTTGGGGTGCAGGAGCGCCTTCGGCTCGGCACCGACCGTGCGGCCCTCGAAGAGGTTGTCGGCCTCGATGACGCGGTCGTCGGTCGTGACCGGCGCCTCGAGCAGCTTGGCCAGCGGGGCCACGGTCTGCTGGGCGCGCTCGAGCGGCGAGGAGACGAGGTGCACGATCTCGTTCGTCGACAGGTGGTCGGCGGCGCGCTCGGCCATCTGGTGCCCGAGGTCGGACAGGTAGAACTCCGGGAGCCGTCCGTAGAGGACGCCCTGCGGGTTGTGCACCTCGCCGTGGCGCATCAGGTGGACGATGGTGCGTTCGCTCATGGGGGTTTCCTCGCGGTGGACGGTGTGCCGTCGGGCTCGGTCAGGCCGGGGTGGCCGCTGCAGCGGCACGCGCCGCGGCGGGCAGGGCCTCGGCCATCCTAGTGAGTGCCTCGTCGTCGTGAGCCGCCGAGACGAACCAGGACTCGTAGGCGCTCGGCGGCAGGTACACGCCGGCGTCGAGCATGGCGTGGAAGAAGGCGGTGTAGCGGTGCGTCTCCTGGCGCTGCACGCCGGCGAAGTCGTGCACGGGCTCGGTCAGGCCCCACACGACGCTGAACATGCTGCCGACGTTCTGCACGACGTGCGGCACGCCCGCGTCGTCGAGCGCCGACGACACGAGCGCCCGGGCCTGGGCGGACCAGTCGTCGAGGCGGGCGTAGGCCGCGTCGTCGGCGAGGCGCAGCGTGGTGAGCCCCGCGGTGGACGCGACGGGGTTCCCGGCGAGGGTGCCCGCCTGGTACACCGGGCCGCTCGGCGCGAGGAGGGCCATGACGTCGGCGCGCCCGCCGAACGCGGCCGCGGGGAACCCGCCGCCCATGACCTTGCCGAACGTGAGGAGGTCGGGACGCCAGCCCTCCTGGGCGCCGTCGAGGCCCCAGTGGCCGGAGCGGGTCACGCGGAAGCCGGTCATGACCTCGTCGCTGACGAGCAGCGCCCCGTGCGCGGCGCACGTCTCGGACAAGAACTGGTTGAAGCCGGGAAGCGGGGAGACGACGCCCATGTTGCCGGCGGCGGCCTCGGTGATGACGCAGGCGATCTCGTCGCCGTGCTCGGCGAACGCCGCGGTGACGGCGTCGCGGTCGTTGTAGGGCAGGACGATCGTGTCGGCCGTGACGTGCGCCGGGATGCCCGGCGAGCCCGGCAGGCCGAGGGTGACGACACCCGACCCGGCCTCGGCGAGCAGGGAGTCGACGTGACCGTGGTAGCAGCCGGCGAACTTCACGACCCGCGTGCGACCGGTGAACCCGCGGGCGAGGCGGATCGCCGACATCGTGGCCTCGGTGCCCGACGTGACCATGCGGACGAGGTCGACGGGCGTCCGGGCGACGATCTCCTCGGCGAGCTCCACCTCCGGCGGGCTCGGCGTGCCGAACGACGTGCCGCGGCCGGCGGCCTCGGTGACCGCGGCGATGACCTCCGGGTGCGCGTGGCCGAGCAGCATCGGGCCCCACGAGCCCACCAGGTCGAGGTAGCGCGTGCCGTCCGCGTCGTGCAGCCAGGCGCCCTGGGCCGACGTCATGAAGCGCGGTGTCCCGCCGACGGCCCGGAAGGCGCGCACCGGGGAGTTCACGCCACCCGGCGACACCTGGACGGCGCGGTCGAACCACTGCTGGGACTGCGGGGTGGAGGACATGGTCACCATTGTCCCGGGTCGGGCCCAGCGCCGGGACGGCGGCAGGGGGCTCCTGTCGTCCGTCAGGCGTGCCGCACGGGCCACTCGGACGTAACCTGAGGGACACATCCGTCGTTGATGAGATGCAGGCCACATCCACGAGGGAGTGGTGGCCGGTAACATCTGGTTACTGTGACCGCCGCCACGGCGGTCGCGGGAGGGACACGAGACGTATGGGAGCACGCAAGCTCAGCCGCTGGCAGAAGGCCAGCGCCCTGGTGCCGATGAGTCTGCTGGTGGTCGCCTGGGGAGCGGCGATCAGCAACACCGGTCTGGCCACGGCCAGCGACCGGGTGAGCGCCGACGACATCCCCGACGTCCCCGCCACCGCGTTCGAGCAGCCGGCGAGCGTGCAGGCAGCGCCCCCGGGCGTCGACTCGCGCGCCGGCGCCAGCGGCACCCTGGCGACGCTGTCGACCAACGGCATCCCGACGGCCGCGCTGTCGGCGTACCGCCGCGCGGAGGAGCTGCTGGGCAAGGCCGACGCGTCGTGCAACCTCCCGTGGCACCTCGTCGCCGCGATCGGGCGGGTCGAGTCCAACCACGGTCGCACCGGCGGCAACGCGCTCGACGCGAAGGGCGTGGCCAGGCCGGGCATCTACGGCATCCCCCTCGACGGTCGCGACGGCATCGCCGAGATCCGCGACACCGACAACGGTGCGCTCGACGACGACGCGGTCTACGACCGCGCGGTCGGTCCGATGCAGTTCATCCCCGGCACGTGGCGCTCGGTGGGCGTCGACGCCGACGGTGACGGCAAGAAGGACCCCCAGAACATCAACGACGCCGCCACGGCGGCCGCCATCTACCTGTGCTCCGGCAGCGGCGACCTGTCGACGCAGGACGGCGCCGCCGCAGCGGTCCGCCGGTACAACAACTCCTCGGAGTACGTCGACCTGGTGCTCGGCATCAGCAAGGCCTACGCGAGCGGCGACTTCACCGCTACCCCGAACGGCACGTCGACCGGCTCGGTGCTGACCAGCCGCTCGTTCGATCAGACCCTCACCCCCGCCGAGCGTCGCGACGCGGCCAAGCAGGAGCAGAAGGTCCAGGAGTCGACGAAGGTGGCTCCGGCGGCACGGGCGGCGGCTCGACCGGCGGGTCCGGTGGCGGCTCCACCGTCGGCGGCACCGTGCAGGGTGCCGTGAAGGACACCCCCCTCGCGCCCATCACGAAGCCGGTGACCGACCTGCTCAGCGCCACCGAGGCGAACCTGCGCTGCGCCGTCGAGGTCTCCCTCCTCCCCGTCGACACCCACGCGGCCCGCTTCAAGGCCTGCATGGACAAGTACACGAAGGGCTGACCCGCCCCGACGACGAACCCCCGGCCGGTGGTCGGGGGTTCGTCGCGTCGGGGGATTTCCCGGAGTCCCCGCGGGTGCGTCGGCACGGCCTGCTGCTCGGGCGGGGCTGCGCTGGCGCGGCTTCTCGTTTGGGTGAGGCTGCGCTGACACGGCTGACGCTGGGTGTGGTCTCCGAAAGGGGCCTCGACCGGGCAGCTGGGTGCGGCGGTGGGTCGGGTTCTCGGGCTGCGGCCCGCGTGGGACGCAAGATTCTGCGTTCGTGCGTCGAGGGGCCAAGATTTCTGCGTTCGCTACGGGATCCCGTCGTCAACGCAGAAGTGTTCGGGCTTCAGCGCGCGAAGGAAGGATCCCTGCGACCCTTGCCCCGCTCAGCGGTAGGCCTGCCATCCCTGCCCCGCTCAGCGGTAGGCCTGCCACCTGTCGAGCGCTGGGAAGGGTGGCAGACCCACCGCCAACGTCGATTGGGTGGCACACCTACCGCTCAGGGGGGGCGCGAACGCAGAATCGTGCCTCCATCCCGAACGCGACCCGCAGCCCGAGACCCTGGACCAGCGACCGCCCAGCCGCCCGGTCGAGGCCCTTTCGGAGACCACACCCACACGAAGCCGCGCCAGCGCAGCCCCACCTCGACCGCGAAGCTACGCCGACGCAGCCGTAGGTCTCCGACGAACCACACCGACGCAGCCGCAGGTCCCTCACAGAGAGCCGAACGCTCAGGCGCGGCGAGCGATCTCGGCAGCCCAGTAGGTGAGGACGATGTCGGCGCCCGCGCGGCGGATGGAGGTGATTGTCTCCGAGACGGTGCGCTCGCGGTCGATCCAGCCCTTCTCGGCGGCGGCCTCGACCATCGCGTACTCGCCCGACACGGTGTAGGCGGCGACGGGCAGGTCGACGGCGGCGCGGATCGACGCGACGAGGTCGAGGTAGGCGAGCGCCGGCTTCACCATGACGATGTCGGCACCCTCGGCGACGTCGAGCAAGGTCTCGCGCAGCGCCTCGCGGGCGTTGCCGGGGTCCTGCTGGTAGGTCTTGCGGTCGCCCTGGAGGGAGGAGTCGACGGCCTCGCGGAACGGTCCGTAGAACGCCGACGCGTACTTCGCGGCGTAGGCGAGGATCGCGACGTCGGTGTGCCCCGCGTCGTCGAGCGCCTCGCGCACCACCGCGACCTGGCCGTCCATCATGCCGCTCGGGCCCACGAGGTGGGCCCCCGACTCGGCCTGCACGACGCCCATCCGACCGTAGATCTCCAGCGTCGCGTCGTTGTCGACGCGACCCTGGTCGTCGAGCACGCCGCAGTGGCCGTGGTCGGTGAACTCGTCGAGGCACAGGTCGGCCATGACGAGCAGGTCGTCGCCGACCTCGTCGCGGGCGTCGGCCAGGGCGACGTTGAGGATGCCGTCGGGGTCGAGCGCCCCGGAGCCGACCGCGTCCTTGCGCTCGGGCACGCCGAACAGCATGACGCCGCCCAGGCCGAGACCGGCCGCCTCACGCACCGCCTCACGGGCCGACGCGCGCGTGTGCTGCACGACGCCCGGCATGCTCGCGATGGGCTTGGGCTCGGTGAGCCCCTCCGCCACGAACATCGGCAGGACCAGCTGCGACGGCTCCGTGCGCGTCTCGCGCACGAGCGCCCGCATGGCGGGCGTCGTGCGGAGACGGCGCGGTCGGTGGACGGGCGGTCGGCCCGGCGACCGACGACCCAGCGACGGTCGGTCCTGGGACGTCACGTCAGGCCTTGCGCCGCGACGACGGCTTCTTCTGCGACGGCTTCAGCACCGGCTCTCCCGCCTCCAGGAAGGCAAGGCGACGGGCGGCACCGAACTCGGCGAGCGCGTCCGCGAGGACGTCCGCCGACGGCTGCTCGGCGAGGACGTCGACCCGCAGGCCGTGCTCCTCCGCCGTCTGCGCCGTGGCCGGGCCGATGCACGCGATGATCGTCGACGCGTGCGGCTTGCCCGCGATCCCGACCAGGTTGCGCACCGTCGAGCTCGACGTGAACAGCACCGCGTCGAACTTGCCGGTCTTGATCGCCTCACGCGTCGGCGCCGGCGGCGGCGCCGCCCGCACCGTGCGGTAGGCGGTCACGTCGTCGACCTCCCAGCCGAGGTCCTGCAGGCCGGCCACGAGCGTCTCGGTGGCGATGTCGGCGCGCGGCAGGAACACCCGGTTGATCGGGTCGAGCAGCTCATCGAACGGCGGCCAGTCCTCGACCAGGCCGCGAGCCGACTGCTCGCCGCTTGGCACGAGGTCGGCGCGGATGCCCCAGGTGCTGATCGCCTCGGCGGTCTTCTCGCCGACGGCGGCGATCTTCAGGCCCGAGAACGCGCGCGCGTCGAGGCCGTACTCCTCGAACTTCTCGCGCACGGCCTTCACGGCGTTCGCGCTGGTGAACGCGACCCACTCGTAGCGGCCCTCGACGAGGCCGCGGACGGCCTTGTCCATCTGCTGGGGGTTGCGGGGCGGCTCGACGGAGATCGTCGGCACCTCCTCCGACACCGCGCCGTAGGAGCGCAGGCGCGCGGCCAGGCCGGCCGACTGCTCCTTCGTGCGCGGCACGAGCACGCGCCAGCCGTACAGCGGCTTCGTCTCGAACCACGACAGCGCCTCACGCATCGCGACGACCTCGCCGACGACGGTGATCGCCGGCGACGTCATGGCCGCGGCCTTCGCGTCCACGGCGATGTCGGCGAGCGTCGACACGACGGTCGTCTGCTCGGTCGTGGTGCCGACGCGGGTCATGGCGACGGGCGTCTCCGGGGAGCGTCCCGCCTCGATCAGGCCGGCGGCGGCCTCACCGATGCGCGCGACCGCCGACAGCAGCACGAGCGTGTCGGTGCCGGCGTGGTCGGCCCAGGTGATGGTGGCGTCGCCGACGCTGACCACGCGGTACTGGCGGTGCGCCTTGTTGGTCAGCGGCACGCCCGCGTAGGCGGGGACGCCGGTGACGGACGAGACGCCGGGCACGATCTCGAAGGCGATGCCGGCCTTCGCGCACGCGGCGGCCTCTTCGGGCGCCGTGGCGTACGTGAACGGGTCGCCGCTGACGAGACGCACGACGTGCGCGCCGGTCTTGGCGTGCCGGACGACGAGCCGGGCGCGCGCGGCGTGGGTGAGGGCGGTGCCGTCCTCACCGACGCCGCCGTCCACGACCTCGACGCCCTCGGGCACGAGGGCAGCCTGGTCGGGCTGCTCGATGATGGCGACGTCGGCCTCGGCGATGAGCTCGGCCGCGCGGACGGTCAGCAGGCTGGCGTCGCCCGGACCGGTGCCGACGAAGCTGACGTGCCCCAGCGGCTTCGGGCTCCGCTTGGGCGCGGGGTCCTGCTTCGCGGGTGCCTCGACGGTGGCGGTGGTGGGTGGTGTCACGGTGTCGGTCTTCTTCCTGGACTGCCGGGTGGTCATGAGGTGGGTCCGATCGATGTGCCGGACGGGGTGTCGGCCATCAGCTCGGACGCACCTTCGGCGAGCATCTCGGCAGCGAGACGTTCGCCGACCGCTGCCGGCTCGCTGAGCGGGCCGGAGGCGGACAGGCGGATGGTGGGTGAGCCGGAGGGGTCTCCGACCACAGCGCGCAGCCACAGCTCGTCGCCGTCGTCTCCCCAGACGACGTCGGCGAGCGCACCGACGGGTGCGCTGCACCCTGCCTCCAGCGCGGAGAGCAGGGAACGTTCGGCGGTGACGGCGGCCCGGGTGTCCGGGTCGTCGAGCACGGCGAGGATCGTAGCGGTCTCGGCGTCGTCGGCGCGACACTCGCAGGCCAGGGCCCCCTGGCCGGGCGCGGGGAGCACCTGGATCGGGTCGAGCACCTCGGTGGCCTCGTCCTCCCGGCCCAGGCGCAGGAGCCCGGCGCGGGCGAGGACGACGCCGTCGAGCTCGCCCGACGTGACCTTGCCGATGCGGGTGTCGACGTTGCCGCGCACGGGCACGATCTCGACGCCGAGCCCCAGCGCGTTGAGCTGTGCGGCGCGACGCGGCGAGCCGGTGCCCACCCGGGAGCCGGGCGGCAGCTCGCCCAGGGTGAGCCCGTCGCGCGCGACGAGCACGTCGCGGGGGTCCTCCCGCGACGTGACGGCCGCGAGGGTCAGGGCCGGGTCGGGCGTCGTCGGCAGGTCCTTCAGCGAGTGCACGGCGAGGTCGACCCGACCCTCCAGCACCGCCTCGCGCAGGGCCGCGACGAACACGCCCGTGCCGCCGATCTGCGTGAGGGGGGCCTGGTTCCGGTCGCCCTCGGTGCTGACCGTCACGAGCTGGACCTCGACACCGGTCAGCTCGGTGATGCGGGCGGCCACCTGCCCCGACTGGGTGGTGGCGAGGGCGCTGGCACGGGTGCCGAGACGCAGGGGGGCGCGGTCGCTCATCCCTTGCCTCCCTTCACCTGCGTGACGGCATCGACCGTGGCGGGGTCGAGCGCGAACAGGTCCGACAGTGCGTCGGCGTACGTGAGACCTGCCGGACCGTCGACCAGCTGCTGCACGCGCACCGTCGGCGCGTGGATCAGCTTGTCCGCGACCCGCTTCAGCGCGATCCTGACCTGCTCGACCTGCTCCGGCGCGAGACCGTCGAGGCGGCCCAGCAGACGCGCCGTCTCGGCCTCCACGACCTCGGTGGCCATGCTGCGCAGCGCCTTCACGGTCGGCGTCACGCGCGACTGGGCCTTGGCGGCCAGGAAGCTGCGCACCTCGTCGGCGACGATCGCCCGCACCTGCTCCACGTCGCCGGCCAGCTCGGCGTTCTCCGAGCGCGCGGCGAGCGTGACCAGGTCGATGACGGTCACCCCGTCGAGCTCGCCCACGCCAGGGGCGACGTCGCGCGGCAGCGCCAGGTCGACGAACACCATCTCCTCGGACCGGCGACCGCCGCGGGCGAGGGCAGCGGCCACCCGGTCGGTCTCGAAGACCGACCCGGCCGCGCCGGTACAGCTGATGACGACGTCGGCGGCCGCCAGCTCGACGTCGAGCGCCTCCCAACGGACGGCGCTCACCCCGAACGTGGCGACCAGCTCGTAGGCGCGCTGGAACGTGCGGTTCGCGACCATGATCCGACGCGGCTCGACACCACGCTCCACGAGCGTGCGGACGGCGAGGCTGGCCATCGTGCCCGCACCCGCCACCAGGAACCGGGTGTCGGGCTCGAGCACCACGTCGCCCACGGCGTCGAGGCCGGCCGTCACCGTCGACGGCGCCAGCCGGTCGATCCCGGTCTCCGCGTGCCCCCGCTTGCCGATCCGCAACGCCTGCTGGAACAGCGCGTTCAGCGCCGAGCCGACCGTCGACTCCGCCTGGCCCGTGTGCAGCGCCTGACGTACCTGGCCCAAGATCTGGCTCTCGCCGAGGATCATCGAGTCCATGCCCGCCGCCACCGAGAACAGGTGCGCGACCGCGGAGTCGTCGTAGTGCACGTACGCGTGCGACACGAGGTCCTCGCGCCCGAGGCCCGCGTGCTCGGCCAGCAGGTGCGAGACGTCCTCCAGGGCGTTGTGGAACCGGTCGGCCTCCACGTACACCTCGACCCGGTTGCACGTGGAGATGACGGCGGCCTCCGTGACCGACGCGGTCTCCAGCGCCCGGTGCGCGAGCTTGACCGCCGCGTCGGTGTCGAGCGACGCGCGCTCCAGCACGTCGATCGGGGCCGACCGGTGGGACATGCCCACCACCAACACGCTCATGCCGACACCTCCGTGGGAAGAGCACGGTACGGACGTGCCGGCACGAGGTGCCCATCGTTCGCGCCCCCGCAAGCGGGAGGTGCCCCCAGCTGGCGCTCGCTCATGCCGTCTCCGCCTTCCGCTGCTCGTGGTACGCGAGGATCTGCAGCTCGACCGAGAGGTCGACCTTGCGCACCTGCACGTGGGGCGGCACCTGCAGCACGGCAGGTGCGAAGTTGAGGATGCTCGTGACACCGGCGGCGACGAGCCGGTCGGCGACCTCCTGCGCGGCCTCGCCGGGCACCGCGACCACGGCGATCGCGATGGCGTGCTCCGCGACGACGGCGTCGAGCACGTCGAGCGGACGCACCTCGACGTCGCCGACCGTGCTGCCCACGCGGGACGGGTCGGTGTCGAGGACGGCCGCCACGCGGATGCCGCGCGGCGCGAAGCCGCCGTAGGTCGAGAGGGCCGAGCCGAGGTTGCCGGCGCCGACGATGACGACGTCCCACGTCTGCGTCTGCCCGAGGCCCCGCGCGATCTGGTACTGCAGGTACTCGACGTCGTAGCCGACTCCGCGGGTGCCGTAGGAGCCGAGGTGGGAGAGGTCCTTGCGCACCTTCGCGGGGTTCACGCCCGCGGCCTCGGCCAGCTCGACCGACGAGCAGGTCGCGGCACCCGCGTCGGCGAACGTCTGCAGCACCCGCAGGTACAGCGGCAGGCGGGCGAGCGTCGCGTCAGGGACGTCGCGGGTCGCCGATGCCGCCGCGGGATCGGGGGTCCCGGTCGGGGTCTCGCGCAGAAGGGTCACGGTGCTCCATCGCGCCGCAAAGGATTCACCCGACGTGGGCGGGCAGCGCACGGATCAGTTTACGAGCTTGTGAACGACGGAACAAAATCGACGACGGGGGTGGGTGGGATTCCTCACACGGGCCGTGGTAGGGCGACGCCGCTCCTCACCGCCCCACTCGCTCGTGCTCAGCGTGCAGGGCGGTCGAGTGCCGCGACCAGCCGGGCCGGCGTCACGCGGAAGAAGTCGTGCTGACGGCCGTCGACGAACACCACCGGCACCATCGCGTGGAAGAGGCGCACGAGCTCGGGGTCGGTGTCGACGTCGACCCGTGCCCAGTCGCTGCCCTGCTCGGCGCAGACCCGCTCGACCTCCGCCTCGGCCGCCTCGCACAGGTGGCAGCCGGCGCGGCTGTACACGACCACCCGGGCGTCGTGAGCGTGCGGCACGGCAGGGGCGTGCCC